>DASYQB010000121.1:0-4512 GCA_036005985.1 Candidatus Methylomirabilota bacterium
AGCACCGCCGAGAAGAGGCCCACCAGAACCGCCGTGGTGCCGATGGTCGACAGGTCCGACATCCACTTGATAGTGGTGCTGCTGAGGCCGGCGAAGGCGAGGCCGATGACCGGCAGCACGGGAGCGCCACAACCCATCACGGTGCATCCTCCGGTGGTGAGGCCGAAGATGCCGCCGAGCGCTCCCAGCACGCCGCCCGAGCTGCCGGCGCGCGCTCCCCACACCGTGGCGACGCGGGCCCGGCGCTCGAGCCAGAGCGCGAAGTAGGCGGCGACGAGGAACGACATGAAGACGAAGCGCACGAGATCGGCCGGCGTCACCGCGAAGCCCCACTCGATGCCGAATTGCCCGTCCGACGAGAACCAGAAGAGGGCGAGGCCCCAGACCTTGGCGAGGCGCTCCTCGAAGACGCCGCGCCCCGAGGTCAGGTACTCCGGCAGGGTAGACAGGAGCGGATTGATGGTGAAGGAGGTGACGGGCTTGCGCGCGATGGAGAGAACGAGGGGCGGCACGAAAATGTCGAGGGCGAAGACGCCGAGGGCCACCCAGACGAAGAGCCAGGGCCGTGATCCCACTGCCCGGTCCATTCCGCGAAGCGCTCGACCGATCGTCCTCATGCGCCGCTCGCCACGGAACCGATTATAGGCCCTCCGAGTTCAGGGTCATGAGCGGGCGCCACTGTCGTGACGCATCGCGTAGACGTTTCAACTCCTTGTGGTAATTGCTTGACTTGGGTTGTCACGCAGCTAATTATCTGCATCAGTCTGTCAATTGCTCCCACACCGTCCGCCAATGGAGGAGGGACGATCTATGGCTTCAGAGGTTTCCCGCCGTAACTTCCTGACCCAGATCGGCATGACCGCCGGCACCGCCGCCGCGGCCGTCGCCGCTCCGCTCGTCGGAGGACCCAGCCTGATCGGGCGCGCCGAAGCGCAGGCCCAGCCCAAGGGCAAGATCCCGGACACACCCTACAAGGTCGGCCACATGACCTTCCACACCGGCGCCGCGGCTGTGCTCGGCGAGCCCATGTACAAGGGCCACATCCTCGCCGCGGATGAGATCAACGCCAAGGGCGGTCTCCTCGGCAAGCGCAAGATCGAGACGATCAAGGCGGACGAGAACGCCGGCACGGACGCCAACGTGAAAGAGCTTCGCCGCATGAAGCTCTCCGAGAAGATCGATTTCTTCACGGGCATCACCTCGAGCGGCAACACGCCGGCCCTCGGGCCGGTGGCCGAAGAGCTCAAGGTCCTCACCGTGTTCGTGGACGGATGCACCGACTTCCTCTTCGACAAGGCGGTCCCGAACCCGCACTACATTTTCCGCATCACGAACATCCAGTCGGCCGACGGCGTCACGTGCGCTCTCGCCATCGCCCAGACCTGGCCCACGGCCAAGAAGATCGCCCACATCCATCCCGACTACTCGTACGGGCGCAACGCCTTCGACCACGTGCGCATCGTCATGGAGAAGCTGATGCCGGGCTCTCAGGTGGTGTCGGAGGGCTGGCCCAAGCTCGGGACCACGGACTTCGCCTCGCACATCACCAAGGCCATCGCGGCCAAGCCGGATCTCCTCGTCTCGTCGGTGTGGGGCGGCGACTACGTGGCCTTCTACAAGCAGGCCCTGCGCTATGACATGTTCAAGAAGATGAAGCTCGCGAGCACCATCGCCTTCGGCGTGGCCCCCCACGCCATCGGCAAGGACCACCCCGAGGGCGCCATCGCGGGCGTCCACTCGAACTACTACTTCAACTACCCCCCCAACGGGAAGTGGCCGCTCAACGACAGCTTCGTCAAGAAGTACTTCGAGCGCTGGAAGGAGTATCCGAACTTCCAGGCCGAGGGCGCCTACGTGACCATGCACATGCTGGAGATGGCTATCGACCGTGCCAACAAGCTCATGGGCGGGTGGCCCGACGACGAGATGGTGATCAGCCAGCTCGAGAACCTCGGCATGCCGGGGCCGGCCGGCTACGTGTACTTCCGCCCGGACAATCACCAGGCCTACAAGGACGCGGTCACCGGCTTCAGCATGAACTCGAAGGACTACGAGTTCCAGATCCTCGACCCGAAGCGCATGATCACCATCCCCATCCGCAACATCACGGCGCCCCCCAACTGGCCGGCGCCGTCGGACGACAAGACCCGGACGTACACCTGGATCGACAAGACCTGGCCAAAGGTCTCGGCCTGATCTTGCATTCTCGCGTGAAGGCGGGGGGCGGCGTGAGCCGCCCCCCGCTTTGCGTCTGCCTCTCTCTTCTCCTCGCCGCCGCGCTTGGCGCGCCGGCGGGCGCGCGCGCCGGTCACGAGCTGCCCTTCTACCCGTCGTTCTACCCGCAAGAGATCAAGATCGATTCCATGGAGCCGGCCGCCGCGGCTCCCCTCGTGGCCAAGAGCGCCATGCAGGCCTATGTCGGTGGCGATCCCTTCGCCGGCCGGAAGCTCCCCGCGGACATGACCACCCTCGAGTCCCTCGGGGGCTTTCTCCTCGTCACCCTCAATCCGGCCGCGCCGGGTCTCGACACCGCCGAGCGCCGCTGCGAGCGCGCCCGCCGCATCGCAGGGCTTCTCGTGCCGGGGCCGGGCTGGGTGGCGCATCCCTATCCCGTCACTCCGTATCACGCCGACTATCTCCAGCACGCCGACGTGGTGGCTGCCATCAAGGCGCCGCCGGCGGTGGCGGGCGAGACAACCCGGCTCCGCGCGCGGGGCCCGCTCGCCGAGCGCGCGGCGGGGAAGCTGCGTGTCGCGGATGGTCCGTGGGATGCGACGGTGGAAGAGGTGTCGCTCGACGACCTGCTCGCCCCGCACCGGGGCGGGCTCAACGGCTCGCTCGGTCCGGTGTGGGTCAAGCAGGGCTGGTACCACGCTTGGCTGCTTCACGCGCAGAGCCTGGCCGACTCTGGGGCAAAGCAGACAGCGGCGGAGTCCTATCGCCGCCTCACCACGGGCGCCTACGATGGCTCCACGGAGCCGGTGGCGCTGGAGCGGCGGCTCGTGCGCGCCCTCGTCGCGGGCTGCGAGCGTGTGGAAGCGGGCTACGTGCTGCGGCGCGAGGTGTTCAGCGCCGAGTTCTCGCAAGGCATCGAGAACATCGTCAGCGATTCGCAGACCGGCCTCAATACGCCCGCGTTCATCCGGACGGTCAAGCTCAAGGACTTCCCGTGGAACGGCTGGCTGCGCCTCGGCATCGCGGGCCGGCCGGCGGCGGCCTGGAATCCGGTGGGCGGCTTCAGCGACCCCGCCGGCCGGCTCCTGTGGGCTGCCCTCGGCGATCCCGCCGCCTTCCCCGCGCCGTACGCCGCCGACTGGGTGTCCAACCGCCTGAGCGTGGCGCCGGGACCCACGGGTGGCGCCGCGAACGTGCCGGAAGACGCGCTCCGGCCCGATTCCTCCTCCGGCCTGTCTCGTGAGGCGGGCAAGGGCAAGACCGCCGACGCGCAGACCACCTATCGCGTCGGAGCATCCGCGTTTCACGACGGCACGCGCATGACGGCCGCCGACGCCGTGTATCCGGTGCTGCTCGCCGCCCGGGCCTCCGCGGCGAAGGGGCGCGAGTGGCTGGCCGGCGTCAAGGTCCTGCGCACCGACACCGAGGTGAAGAAGTTCGCGGACGTGAGCTTCACGTTCGTCACGCCGGTGGTCGACGTCTATACGTCCGGCCAACTCGACATCGCCGAGCGGCAGGGGGCGCTGCCGTGGAGCCCGGTGCCGTGGACCGTTCTCACCCTGATCGACGAGGCGCTGGCGCGGGGCTGGGCCGTGGCCACGCGCGAGGAGGCGACGCGGCGTCACCTGCCGTGGCTGGACCTCGCCCGCGACCCGAAGCTCAAGGCGCAGCTCGCGGGCCTCGTGGAGACCTATGCCGCGCAGGCCTACGTACCGCCGCTCCTGAAGAAGCTGGTCGCTGCCGATGAGGCGCAGCATCGCTGGCAGTCGCTGCGCCAGTTCTATCAGCGGCGCCATCACTTCCTCGTGACCAACGGGCCGTACCAGCTCGCCAAGTGGTCGGAGACGGGAGTGACCCTCGACGTCTTCCGCGACTTCACCTATCCACTGGGCGTGGGAGCCTACGACCGCTTCGCGCTGCCCCTTCGCGCGTGGGTCGTCAAGGCCACGCCGCATGGCGATCGCCTCGAGGTGCAGGCGGAAGTGGAGCGCGCGGAGCGCTTCCTGCGCTCGTACCGCCTCCTGCGCGAGCCCCTGGGCTCGGTGGGCGCCCAGGGCGACACGCCCGACATTCCCGTGTGCCGCTTCGTGGCCCTCGGGCCGGACGGGGAGGTCGCCCGCGCCGGCGCCTCGCGTGACGTGCAGGGCGGTCGCATCATGGTGCCGCTCAAGGGCCTGCCCAGGCCCGGGCCGTACACGGTGCTCCTCGCACTCTACGTGTCCGACAACACCGTCAATCCCCAGATCACCACCATCTCCTACCGCCCCGAGAGCGGTCCCTGAGCACCCGGACGCCATGGACAATCTGATCGTCCACGTGCTCACCGCGCTCCTCTAC
>DASYQB010000122.1:0-7677 GCA_036005985.1 Candidatus Methylomirabilota bacterium
TGATGGGCACCTCTTCGATGGGCACCTCGACGCCCAGGTCGCCCCGGGCCACCATCACCGCATCCACGAGGGCGAGGATGCCGGGGAGGTTGGCCACGATCTCCGCCCGCTCGAGCTTGGCGATGATGGGCAGGCTCGCCCGCTGGTCGAGGAGGAACTTGCGCACTTCCTGGATGTCGGAGGCCGAGCGCACGAAGGACACCGCGACATAGTCCACGCCGTGCTCGATGCCGAAGCGGAGATCTTGCTTGTCCTTGGCGGTGAGGCAGGACAGTGGCAGGGGCAGGCCGGGGAGGGCCACGCCCTTGTGGTCGGAGACCACGCCACCCGCGGTCACGCGGCAGCGCGCTTCGCCCGCCCCCACCGTCTGGACGGCGAGCTGGATCGTCCCATCATCCATCCAGATCTGGTCGCCGGGCTTGAGCGCGGCGAAGAGCTCCGGGTGGTCGAGGGAGGCGCCGGCTGACGTGCCCTCCACGGGCTCGGCGGTGAGCACGAAGGACTCGCCCGTCATGAGCATGGCGCGCCCGCCCACGAAGTTGCCGAGCCTGATCTTGGGTCCTTGCAGGTCCTGGATGATGGTGACGGGATGCCCCCACTCGCTCTCGCCCTCGCGAATGGCCCGGATGACCGCGGCGTGCTCGGCGTGGGTGCCGTGGGAGAAGTTCAGCCGGGCGACGTCCATGCCCGCGTGCACCATCTTCCTGAGGGTGCCCTCGTCGCGGCTGGCTGGTCCGATGGTGCAGACGATACGGGTCCGTCTCATGTGAGCACCCTGGCGAGAATCTGCCCCGTGTAGGATTTGGAGGCCTGTCGGACCATCTCTTCCGGGCTGCCCGCGGCCACGACCCGTCCGCCGTCATTGCCGCCTTCGGGCCCGAGATCGATGATCCAGTCCGCCGTCTTGATGACATCCACGTTGTGCTCGATGATCACCACGGTGTTCCCCTGGTCCACCAGCTGATTCAGCACCTCGAGCAGCCGTCGAATGTCCGCGAAGTGCAGTCCGGTGGTGGGCTCGTCGAGAATGTAGAGCGTCCGTCCGGTGGCCCGCCGCGACAGCTCGGTGGCGAGCTTCACCCGCTGGGCCTCGCCCCCGGACAGGGTGGTCGCGGACTGGCCGAGGCGGATGTAGTCGAGTCCCACGTCATGCAGGGTCTGGAGCTTCTGCTTGATGGCGGGCACGGGCTCGAAGAAGCCGAGAGCTTCCGCCACCGTCATGTCGAGGATGTCCGCGATGTTCCGGCCCTTGTAGCGCACCTCGAGAGTCTCGCGGTTGTAGCGCTTGCCCTTGCACACTTCGCAGGTGACGTAGACGTCGGGAAGGAAGTGCATCTCGATCTTGACCAGACCGTCCCCCTGGCACGCTTCGCACCGTCCGCCCTTGACGTTGAACGAGAAGCGTCCCGGCTGGTAGCCACGCATGCGCGCGTCGGACGTCCGCGCGAGCAGCGTCCGGATCAGCGTGAACACCCCGGTGTACGTGGCCGGGTTGGAGCGCGGGGTGCGGCCGATGGGCGACTGGTCGATGTCGATGACCTTGTCCAGATGCTGGGCGCCTTCGATGCGATCGTGCGCCCCCGGACGCTCCTGGGCCCGGTGGAGCATCTGGGCGAGGGCGCGATACAGGATATCGTTGACGAGGGTGGACTTGCCCGAGCCCGACACCCCGGTCACCGCGGTGAAGGTGCCGAGGGGAATCTTCGCCGGCATGCCCTTGAGATTGTGCTCGCGCGGATTATGGATGGTGATGTGCTTGCCGTTGGGCGAGCGGCGCTGCGTCGGCACGGCGATCTGCTCCGCCCCCGAGAGGAATTTCCCCGTGAGTGAGGCGGGATGGGCTGCGATCTCCTCCGGCGACCCCACCGCCACCAGATGGCCGCCCAGCTCCCCCGCCCCCGGCCCCAGATCCACCACGAAATCGGCGGCGCGGATGGTCTCCTCGTCGTGCTCCACTACGAGGACGGTGTTGCCGAGGTCGCGCAGACGCTTGAGGGTGTCGAGGAGGCGGCTGTTGTCCCGCTGATGAAGGCCGATGCTCGGCTCGTCCAGGATGTAGAGCACGCCGACCAGGCTCGATCCGATCTGGGTCGCCAGGCGTATCCGCTGCCCTTCGCCCCCCGAGAGCGTGGCCGCGGCCCGGTCGAGGGTGAGGTACTCGAGCCCCACGTGGGCGAGAAAGCCCAGGCGCTCGCGGATCTCCTTGAGCACGCGGCGGGCGATCTGCGCGTCCCGCTCCGAGAGGGTGAGGGTGTCGAAGAACTGGCGCGCCGACTTGATGGAGAAGCGGACGACATCGGAGATGGAGCGCCCCACGATCTTCACGGCCAGCGTCTCCGGGCGCAGCCGGGAGCCCTGACAGGCGGGGCAGTCCCGGAGCGCCATGAAGTGCTCGAGCTCCTGCCTCACCTCGGGCGAGAGCGTCTCCTTGTACCGCCGCTCGAGGATCTTCACCGCACCCTCGAAGCCGTCGCCCGGCTCGCCGTACATGATGATGTCGCGGGTCTTCTTCGGGAGCTTCCCCCACGGCGTGGTGAGATCGAACTTGTAGCGTCGCGCGAGCACCCCGAGAGTCTGCTTGAACGTGGCCCCGCCTGTTCCCGCCCAGGGGGCGAGCGCACCGTCCCTGAGCGACCGCGCGGGATTGGGCGCCACCAGGGCCGGATCGATCTCGTAGCGCGTCCCGATGCCGCCGCACTCCGGGCAGGCGCCGTAGGGGTTGTTGAAGGAGAACATGCGCGGCGAGACTTCAGGGAAGGAGATGCCGCAGGCCGCACAGGCGAGACGCTCCGAGAAGACGTACGACGGTCCTTCCGCCACCTCCACCTGCACCACGCCCTCGGCGAGGCGCAGCGCCGTCTCGAGCGAGTCGTTGAGCCGGGAGCCCAGGGTGTCGCGGATGACCAGGCGGTCCACCACCACCTCGATGGTGTGCTTCTTGGTCTTGGCGAGCTCGATGTCCTCGGCCAGCTCCTTGACCTCGCCATTCACCCGCACCCGCACGTAGCCCTGGCGGCGGAGATCGAAGAAGAGCTTGCGGTACTCGCCCTTGCGCCCGCGCACCACGGGAGCGAGCACGATGATCCGGCTGCCCGCGGGGAGGGCCATGACCCGGTCCACCATCTGCTGCACGGTCTGGGCGGAGATGACCGCCCCGCAGCTCGGGCAATGGGGCACGCCGATCCGCGCGAAGAGCACGCGCAGGTAGTCGTAGATCTCGGTCACCGTGCCCACCGTCGAGCGCGGGTTCTTCGACGTCGTCTTCTGCTCGATGGAGATGGCGGGCGACAGCCCCTCGATGGAGTCGACGTCGGGCTTCTCCATCTGCTCGAGGAATTGCCGGGCGTAAGCGGACAGCGATTCCACGTAGCGCCGCTGGCCTTCGGCATAGATGGTGTCGAAGGCGAGCGACGATTTGCCCGAGCCGGAGAGACCGGTGAGGACCACGAGCTGGTCCCGGGGAATCTCGAGGTCTATGGACTTGAGGTTGTGCTCGCGAGCGCCGCGGATGACGATCCGGTCATTGGCCATCGGAGTCCATTCTAGCCCTTGCGCGGGCGGCGGGCGAGCCCGAGCACGAGCGCGGCCGCGGGCGCGGCCACCACGGCGGGGTACGCGAGCGGCAGTCCGGCCCAGCTCTCCGAGACATTCGTCCATTGCCCGGCCACGGCGAGCGCGCCGAAGACAACCAACCCCATCAGCCCGGCCCACGTTCCCCACGGCCCACGACCTGCCCGCGGCGGCCAGAGCACGGCGGGCGCCAGAGTGGAAGTGGCCAGGCCGCAAGCCGCCAGCACGAGCCCCCACGGCTCGACCGGCCACAGGCTGGCCAGCGCGGCGCCGCCCAGGATGGCCGACCAGAGACCGAGGTCGTGGCCTATCTCTCCGCCGCCGGTGACGTCGAGCGCTCCGATGCGCGCACGCAGAGCCATGCTCGAGGCGAGGAAGCTCGCGAGCGAGGCCAGCGGCAGCACGCCTCCCACACCGGATGCGCCTCTCAGAGTGGGCGGCCACGCCAGGCGCTCGACCGCGACCCCGCCGAGAAACAGGTCGGGGGCTCCCAGCGCGCAGTACACCGCCCACGCGACTCCCCAGGCGAAGACGGCGATCAGCGCGGCACCCGTAATGGCCATTTCCCGTCGGGTCACCCGGCCCGCGACGCCGAAGCCGAGGAGAGCCAGCGCGCCTCCGCCCAGCGTGATGAGCAAGCCCCAGCGCCTCGACGAATCCCCACGTCGGCCATCGGCCCACGAAATGCCCGAGGACGGCGCGCCCGGCACGGTCTTGCCGACTTCGAAGCGGAGCCTCGCTCCCGGCGGCCAGCGCAGCTCGTCACCGGGGCGGAGCGTCACCGAATCGCCCGGCCGCAGGTCCCAGTCGCTTTCCGTCACGCGCGCGCCGTCAACGGCGCGGACATGAAGCTGCGCGGGACCGGCCGCCGTCACGCGGTGCTCCTCTTCGAAGACGAGCGTGCCCGGGCCGCGCCCCACTCGAAGCTCGCGCCCCGGATTGGCCCATGGGCTCGAGGCGGGGAGCCTGAAGGCGGGCAGCGAGGCTACTCGCTCCCAGGCGCCCAGCGGGCCCATTCCGGCGTTGCCGGCCAGAGCCAGCATGGGCAGGACAAGGCCGCCGCCGGCCACGAGAAGCAGCACGGGCACCAGCCGCCCCGAGCGGCGCCACACGAGCAGCAACCAGGCGCCGCCCGCGCCGACGGCGATGCCCTGCCATCGGGGAGCCCCGAGCCATGCCGCGACGTCGCCCGCGAGGACGAGATTCGCCCAGAAGAGAATCCCCACCACGAGGAGGAGGGCGAGCACGGGGAAGAGAGCGTCTCCCGACGGCGCGGGCGGCGTGACGCTGCCGGCCACGGCGAGGGCGAGCAGTGGGGCCACGAGGAGGACCAGCCCGATCCACAGCCCATCCGGCCCGCTCTCGAGGACGAGAGCAGGAAGGGCGAGCCACGCGGCTGGGGTGAGCCAGATGGCGAGAGTGCGCGCGGCGAAGGTCAACGGTGGAGGACTACCGCCACCAGCCACGCGAGGGCGGGGGCGGCGACGGCCCCGTACCACCAGAGCAGCGAGAGTCCCGCCACGCGAATGCTCCCGATCTCCGAGGGCAGGAGCGCGATGAGGGGAAATCCGGCGAGGAGCACGAGGAGCAAGACGGGGCGCGCGAGTGTCACGACGGCCGCATCATAGCAAATCGGGGTAGAATGACCGAGACTCTCAACTCGAGTACAGGAGAACACATGTCCGACCGGATTCAGCGCGTCATGGTCGTCACCGCCCATCCCGACGATTCGGAGTTCGGCGCGGGGGGCACCATCGCCAAGCTCACCCGGGAAGGAAAGATCGTCACCTATTGCATCCTCACCAACGGCAACAAGGGCTCGAGTGACCGCACCATGACCCCCGAGCGGCTGGCCCAGATCCGCGAGGAAGAGCAAAAGAATGCCGCGCGGGTGCTCGGGGTCGACACCGTGGACTTCCTCGGCTTCCCGGATGGCGAGCTCGAAGACACGCGCGAGTCGCGCATGGCGGTGTCGGCGGCCATCCGGCGCCATCGGCCCGATCTCGTCATCTGCCAGAATCCCCACCGCACGAAGAATCTCGGCGCCTCTCACCGGGACCACCGCACGGCGGCGGGGATAGCCCTCGACTGCGTGTATCCGCTGGCCCGCGACCACATGGCCTTTCCCGAGCTGATGGCGCAGGGCCTCGAGCCGCACAAGGTCAAAGAGGTACACCTGATGTGGTGGGACGCCCCCGAGGTCATCGTGGACATCTCGGAGACCATCGAGCTCAAGATCAAGGCGCTTCAGTGTCATGCCAGCCAGTTCAAGGATTTCCCCGCCGTCGAGAAGCGGGTGCGCGAACGGAATGCCGAGCTGGGCAAGCCGCACGGCGTTCCCTACGCGGAGACCTTCGACCGGATCGTCCTCGAGCGCTAGCCCCCCACGCCGGCCGCGTTTGAACCCTCATCGCGGAGGAGCCCCCTGATGGCTGAATCGGCGACGACGCTGGTGGACCTGATGGGCCGAAGGGTTTCGGCCGATCCGGACACGCCCTACTTCCATCTCTACGACGAGACGGTGACGTACGGCGATCTCTGGCAAGAGAGCGCACGCTACGCCGCGGGATTACGCAAGGCCGGGGTCGACCGCGGTGACAAGGTCTGCCTCATCTATCCGACCTGCAAGGAGTTCTTCTTCACGTTTTTCGGAGCGCTCCGCCTCGGCGCGGTGCCCGTCCCCCTCTATCCGACCCTGGGCGTCGAGGCCACCGCCAATATCTTTCGCGACTCCGAGGCCAAGGTGGTCGCGACCATCGGCTGGTTCCGCAAGGGCGTGGAGGAGAGCCAGGCCGGCGTGTCTACCATGCGCCACGTGCTCGAGCCTCAGGACCTCGAGGCGGACGCCCCCGTGCCTGCCTTTCCCACCGCTTCCGACAGCGACACCGCCTTCATCCAGTACACCTCGGGAAGCACGGGAAGCCCTCGCGGCGTGGTGCTGAGCCATGCCAATGTCACGCAGACGGTGGCCTTCATGGCCAAAGCGGCCCAGCTCACTCGCGAGGACGTGGTGGTATCGTGGCTGCCCCTCTATCACGACATGGGACTGATCGGCTGCGCCTTCACCCCGCCTTCCATCGGCTCGCCGCTCTGGCTCCTGCCCCCCGATCTCAAGAACCCCCGCACCTGGCTCGAGCTGGTGACGCGCGTGAAGGGGACCTTCACCGTCTCGCCTGACTTCGGCTTCAGGAATTGCGTGAGAAACATCGGCGACACCTCGGGCATCGATCTCTCGTCGCTCAAGCAGGCGCTCTCGGGCGCCGAGCCGGTCCGTCTCAGCACCATCGAGGCCTTCGAGAAGAAGTTCAACGTCTCCAACCTGATCACCCCCTGCTACGGCCTCGCCGAGGCGACGCTGGCCGTGGCGATCTGGCCGCGCAAGACGCCGCTCCGGCTCGATACCTCGGGCAAGTTCCTCTCCGTCGGACCGCCGTGCCAAGGCGTCTCCGTGCGCATCATGGACGAGGCGGGGCTGGTCGGCCCGGGCGTGGAAGGGGAAATCTGCGTGAAGAGCCCCGGGGTGATGCAGGGCTACTACAAGAATCCCGAGGCGACGCAACGCGTTCTCTCCGCGGACGGATGGCTGCGCACGGGCGATCTGGGCTTCCTCGATCGCGAGGGCTTCCTCTTCATCAGCGGACGCTTGAAGGACCTCATCATTCTCGGCGGCGGGAATCTGGTCCCCATCGACATCGAGGAGATCGTGGATCACGTGCCCGGCGTCCGCTATTCGGCGGCCGTGGGCATCGAGAGCGAGCGGACGGGCAGCCAGCGTCTGTACGTGGTGGCCGAGGTGCGCGAGGGCACCGACGAGGTCGAGCGGCTGCGGAGCGTGGTTCGGGAGATCATCCAGCGTGTCCGCCGCGGAAGCGGGCATCGGCCGGCGCGGGTGCTCCTCGTCAAGCCCGGCACCATTCCCAAGACGTCGAGCGGCAAGATCCAGCGCTCGAGGCTCGGGCAGATGATCACCCAGGACGAGCTGGGGGACCGCATCGTCCACGCCTCCGGCGGGCACGGGAGCTAGGATGGAGTTCGGCTGCCACCTGCCCATCTTCGGCCCCGCGGCCACCCGCGCGAACCTCCTCACCTTTGCGCGAGAGATGGAGC
>DASYQB010000123.1:0-5527 GCA_036005985.1 Candidatus Methylomirabilota bacterium
AGCGTGGGAGCCGCCGGCCGGGGGCCACCGCTACGCTGGTCGAGACAGCGGGCGCTCCGCGGCGGTGATATCCCGGACGAGCCCGCGCACGCGGTCGGCCAGTTGCTGGCACCAGGCGAGGCTGCCTCGATTCCTCGCCACGTCGGGGAAGGTCAGCTCGATCTCGGACGACCGCCGTTCCCCGAGGCGCACGCTCACGCCGTAGCTCGTGCCTTCCCGCCGTCCCTCGGTATCCAGGACGGCCTCCGCCCGCGGATCCTCGCGCTTGGCGTGGGAGTTGACGAAGTTCTCGAGCCACCTCGCCACTTCGTGGTAATCACCCCCGCTGAACATGAGCTCCTCTCAGCACTCGTTGAAGCCGCAGGACAGGCACTTCTTGCAGCCTTCCTCGTACACGAAGGTCGCCTGCCCGCACTCCTTGCAGAGATCCCCCACCTTCCGTCGCGTCCCTCCCGCCGTCCCCGTGGCCGTCGAGGCCTCACCGCGCCCGATGCCGATGTGCTCACCCAGCGTTCGCGCGAGAGCGTCCGGCAGCGAGAGCACCTTGGCGGCGCCGAAGCCCGTGGGCTGGCCACCCCCGATGCGGGAGAGCTGGCTGATGACTTCCTCCAGCCGACGCTGCGCGGAGAGCGGTGACGGGAGCCTCAGCACGAGCGAGATCAGCCGTCCCAGCGCCTCGGCCACGGCCATGGTGTCCGAGCCGGCCTTGCCGACCTGGACGAACACCTCGAAGGGATCTCCGCCCGATGTCTCGTTGACCGTGATGAAGGCGGTGCCGATCGGCGTCTCCATGCGATAGGTCGCACCGGCGAGGCTGTGGGGCCGGGGCTTGACCACGCGCTCGTTGAGGGTGCCGCTGGAGACGAGGGCGTCACCACCCACGCCGACATTGAGGACCTGCTCTCCCTTGCATCCATCGCGAAACACCGTGATGCCGAGACATCCTTCGCGCCACGCGAGGAGATAGGCCTCGGCCACGTCGCCTTCTCCGGCCTCCGTGGGCAGGTTGATCGTCTTGGACACGCCATTGTCGGTGTGCCGCTGGAACGCCGCCTGGTGACGCACGTGCCAGCTCCAGTGGATCTCGTGAGCCGTCTTGAACACGGCGCGCGCGCCGTCGGGAACCCCCGGGATGCCGTGAAGGGAGCCGCGCCGCGCCACCTCTTCCATGAGGGCATCCGAGTAGAAGCCGCGCTCGCGGCCCAGCCGCTCGAAGCTCTGGCTCACGAAACGGAGCACGCGCTCCACGTCGGCGCCCTTGACCCGGTGCTCGAAGGCCAGCGCGAAGACCGGCTCGATGCCCGACGAGCACCCGGCGATCATGGAGATGGTGCCGGTCGGCGCAATGGTGGTCACCGTCGAGTTGCGGAGAGGCCGCCCGTGACGGTAGATGGAGCGCGACCAGTTCGGGAACGGCCCGCGCTCCTCGGCCAGCCGCGCCGACTGATCGTGGCCCTTTTCCTCGATGAAGGCGATGAGCCGGTCGGCCAGATCGAGCGCCTCCTCGCTGTCGTAGGGCAGCTCCAGGGCGAAAAGAAGATCGGCCCAGCCCATGATCCCGAGACCGATGCGACGGTTGGCCTTGACGGTGGCGTCGATCTCCGGCAGCGGATAGGGATTCACCTCGATGACGTCGTCGAGGAAGCGCACGGCGAGGCGGACCACCCGCTCGAGCTCTTCCCAGTCCACTGACCAGCGCCCGTCCCGCTCGCGCGCGAACTGGGCCACGTTGAGCGAGCCCAGGTTGCACGCCTCGTTGGGCAGGAGCGGCTGCTCTCCGCACGGATTCGTCGCCTCGATCTGCCCCAGCTCCGGCGTCGGGTTGGCGGGGCTCGCATTGATGCGATCGATGAAGATCAGCCCCGGGTCGCCCGTGCGCCATGCGGCGTGGACGATGCGGTCGAAGACATCGCGTGCGGAGAGCGTGCCCACCGCCTGCCCCGTGCGCGGATTGACCAGCTCGTAGTCACCGCCGGCCTCGAGAGCGACCATGAAGGCGTCGGTGACGGCGACCGAGATGTTGAAGTTCGTCACCCCGCCGTCCAGCTTGCACTCGATGAACTCGAGGATGTCCGGGTGGTCGACGCGGAGGACCCCCATGTTGGCCCCGCGGCGCGTGCCCCCCTGCTTCACCGCTTCGGTGGCGGCGTTGAACACCCGGAGGAAAGACACGGGACCGGAGGCGCGTCCGCCCGTCGAGCGCACGAGGTCGTTCTTTGGCCGGAGGCGCGAGAAGGCGAAGCCCGTGCCCCCGCCCGACTGGTGGATGATGGCCGCCGCCTTGACCGAGTCGAAGATCTCGGGCATGGAATCGCCCACGGGCAGGACGTAACACGCAGAGTACTGGAGATGATTGTCCTTGCCCGCGTTCATGAGGGTGGGCGAGTTTGGAAGAAACTGCCCTTCGACCATCATGTCGTAGAAGGCGGCCGCGACCTCGCCGACTCCGGCCAGGCTCCGGCCAAAGCTCTCTTCGGCGCGCGCGATGGCGAGGGCCACCCGCCAGCACATCTCTTCGGGGGTCTCCGCCGGCTCACCATCGCGACGGATAAGGTAGCGCTCTCTCAGCACCCGCAGGGCAGACTCCGACCAGCGCCCCACCTTCGACGGTCGAGTCAGGGCCTCCATATACCTGATCTTACTTGACTCTTTCGCCGCTATCCATAGAATAAGGCAGCCACCAGCGTGATGATCCGCCTCCCGACGGCTCCAGAGAGCACATGGACTTCCTGAGACGCTACCGTCTCGGAGCGGTCGTCGTCATTCTTCTCGTGATCGGGGGCGGTTTCGCGCTCTTCTGGACGCGGACCCAGCAGGCGCGCGGGGCCACCCGCACCCGGCCTGATCCGTTGGTGAGCGTGGTGGCGCCGCAGCGCCGCGACATCGAGGTGAAGCTGTCTTTCACCGCGGATATCCTCCCCATCAGGCAGGCCGCCATCTTCTCCAAGGTGTCAGGCTATATCCGGAAGATCTACGTGGAGCGCGGCGATCTCGTGAAAGACGGCCAGCTCCTCGTGGAGATCGACGACCTCGAGCTGAAGGCCTCCGCCGAGCAGGCCCTGGCGGCCCACGGGTCGGCGGAGGCTGGTCTGGAAGTGGCCCGCTCGACGCTCGAGGGGCTGAGGGCGAACCTCGAAAACCAGCGGGCGAACCTCGCCAAGGCGCGGGCGGTGGCCGCCAATGACACGCGCCAGGCCGAGCGCATGAAGACCCTCTTCGAGAAGGGGATGGTCGCCGCCGTCGAATGGGACAACGCCCGCACGAATGCCGACTCGTCGAGGGCGTCGACGGAAGCCGCTGAGGCACAGCTCCGGCTGGCCGTGGTCCAGATCACCACCCAGGAGAGTCAGGTGCGCCTTGCCCAGGCGCAGGTCGCGACCTATCGCGCCGCCTACACCCTCGCCCAGACCAATCTCGCCAATACGCGACTGCTCGCGCCCTTCCCCGGCTACGTCGCCCAGAGGAATCTCGACCAGGGCGCCGCGGTGAGCGCCCAATCCTCCGGCACCACCAACACCTCGGTGGGCATCCTGCTCATCCAGGACATCTCGAGCGTGAAAGTACAGATCGAGGTGCCGGAGCGCGACATCGGCCGGGTCGTCGTGGGAGCTCCCGTCCGCGTGACCGCCGACCCCTACAAGGGCGAGGTCTTCGCCGGCTCCATCGCCCGCGTCGTGCACAATCTGGATCCACGGTCGCGCACCATGGGCATCGAGGTGGAGATCCCCAATCCCCGCGCCCAGCTCAAGCCGGGGATGTTCGCGCGCGTGGATGCGGTGGTGGAGACGCGCAAGGCGGTGCTCACGGTGCCCCTGGAAACGCTCCGGGTCGGCGAGGGCCCGCCCATCGTGATGCTCGTCAGGAACAATGCGGTGGAGGCCGTCCCGGTCCAGCTCGGCGCCGCCGACCAGAAGGACATCGAGATCGTCAAAGGCGTGGGCGAGCGCGATCAGGTCATTCTCCAGGGCAAGGATCTCGTGCGGAGTGGTCAGAAGGTCCGCACCGTTCCCGCGGGCAGCGGCCAGTAACCCATGTGGCTGACTCTCGCGGCCATGCGGAATGGCATCGCCATTCTCATGGCCTCCCTCGCCATCGTCCTCCTCGGGGCGACCTCGCTCGGCCGGATGCCCATCGATCTCTTCCCCAACCTCAACTATCCATCGCTCCAGGTCGGCACCATCTACAAGGGCGCGAGCGCCCAGGACATCGAGCGGAGCGTCACCTACCCGATCGAGAAGGCCGTGTCGGCGGTGGCCAATGTCCGCTACGTCGAGTCCCGGTCTCGTCAGGGATTCTCGGCGGTCACCGTGCAGTTCGCGTGGGGCGCGGACATCGACGCGGGCCTCACCGAGGTCGTCCAACGCATCCAGGCGATCATGAGCTCGCTGCCCACGGGCATCCAGCAGCCCTTCATCGTGAAGTTCGATCTCTCGAACATTCCCGTGTGCATCCTCACCGTCTCGGGCGGGCTGGACGAGCGCGCGCTCTACGATCTCGCCTACAACACCATCGAGCCCCAGATCGAGCGGCTGCCCGGAGTGGCCTCCGCCAACGTCGACGGCGGGAAGATCCGCCAGATCACCGTCAATCTCGACCGGGACCGCCTCTATTCCAAGGGGCTGTCCGTCAACGAGGTGACCCGGGCCGTCAACGACGCGAACTTCCTCCTGCCCTCGGGAGACGTGAAGCTCGGCAGCTTCGACTACAACGTTTTCACCAACAACCAGTTCTCCGTGGTCGCGCCCATGGAAG
Source organism: Candidatus Methylomirabilota bacterium (assembly GCA_036005985.1). GTDB lineage: Bacteria > Methylomirabilota > Methylomirabilia > Rokubacteriales > CSP1-6 > AR37. The sequence goes on from DASYQB010000123.1 coordinate 4,753, forward strand.
ACATCGTGGTGCGCCGCACCGGCACCACGCCCATCCGTCTCCGCGACGTGGGGCGTGTGGAGGATTCCGCGGAGACCCAGGTCTCCATCGTCAGGGTCAACGGGGAGCGGGCGGTGTACCTGCGGGTGAACAAGCAGCCCGGGGCCAACACCGTGGAAGTGGTCGACGCGGTGAAGGCGACCGTGCCCAAGCTCCTCGGCGTGCCTCCCGGCGTCAATGTGAGCATGAGCCTCGACCAGTCGACGTACATCCGCCAGTCCATCGAGAACCTCTGGCACGAGGCGGCCGTCGGCTCCCTCCTCGCCTTCCTGGTGATTCTGATCTTCCTGCGCTCGTTCGTCTCCACCATCATCATCGGCATCGCCATCCCGTTGTCCCTCATGCTGACCCTCGTCGCCATGTACTTCCTCGGGCAGACGCTCAACATCTTCACCCTGGGCGGTCTCGCCCTCGCCGTGGGCCGCCTCGTGGACGATTCCATCGTCGAGCTCGAGAACATCAATCGTCACCTCGCCATCCCCGGTACCCCGCGCCGGAAGGCCGTGCTGGATGCGGCCCGCGAGGTGGCCATGCCCATCTTCGTCTCCACCATCACCACCATCGTGGTCTTCCTGCCCACAGTCTTCCTCGAAGGCCAGTCACGGCTGCTCTTCATTCCCCTCACCTTCACCATCTCCTTCTCGCTCTTCGCCTCCTTCCTCGTCTCCCGCACCGTGACCCCGCTCCTCTGCTTCCACTGGCTCAAGGGCGAGCACGAGGCGCGGCAGAATTCCGC
>DASYQB010000124.1:0-3812 GCA_036005985.1 Candidatus Methylomirabilota bacterium
CAAGATCATCGGCGGCGGGCTCCCCGTGGGTGCCTACGGCGGCACGCGCGCCATCATGGAGCGCGTGGCGCCGCTGGGCGGCGTCTACCAGGCAGGCACACTGTCGGGGAACCCTCTCGCGGTGGCGGCGGGGCTTTCGGCGCTTCGCGCCCTCGCGAATCCCGGCGTCTACGAGCGGCTGGAGGAAGGAGGCGCGCAGCTCCAGCAGGGACTCGAAGAAGGAGCGAAAGCCGTCGGGGTGGCCCTTACCGTCAACCGCGTGGGCTCGATGCTGACGGCATTCTTCACCGGATCGCCGGTGACTGATTACGCCTCGGCGAAGCGCGCGGATACCGCGCGCTACGGCCGTTTCTTTCACGCCATGCTAGACGGCGGCGTCTTCCTCGCCCCTTCGCAGTTCGAGGCGGCCTTCGTCTCGCTGGCCCATGCTCGGGCCGACCTGGACGAGGCTTCCGGCATCGCCCGCAAGGCCTTCGCCCTCGGCCGTTGAGCCCCAAACCGCCATATCTCTATTGACCTCTGTTTTCTCGCGTGATACGGTTCACAAGGCCGCGGACCAGAAGTCGCGTCAATTCGCCTTCCGGCCATCTTGGATCGCACGTTTAGCCGGCGCGGTGCCGCGCGAGGAGCGCTCGAGCGTAGATGGTCGGTGAGTTCGCTGTTCCCGCCCCGACACACGCGCCGCACTCCCTTCGACGCCGTCGATTCCCCCTCACGGTCAGCCTCCCACGGAGACGCGCATGAGTGGGTTCACCCGCCGGTCGTTCTTCAAGATCGTCGCCACCTCGGGAGCCGCGGTCGCCGCGGGCGGATGCAACGACGTCAACGAGCTGGTCGGCAACATACCCCAGAAGCTCATCCCCTACGTCGTGCCTCCGGACAATATCGTGCCCGGGGTCGCCGCCTACTTCTCCACGGTGTGCCGCGAGTGCCCCGCCGGCTGCGGCCTCGTGGCCAAGAATCGCGACGGCCGCGTGATCAAGCTCGAGGGCAATCCCGATCATCCCGTGAATGCGGGAGCTCTCTGCATTCGAGGTCAGGCCGCGCTCCAGGGCCTCTATCATCCTGATCGCTACCGCGGCGCGCGCGCCGCGGGCAAGCCCGTGGCGTGGGACGAAGCGGAGAAGGGACTTGCCGACAAGCTTCAGGGATTGCTCAAGGCCAAGCAGGGGAGCAAGATCGCCATCGTCACCGGTCTCGAGACGGGCAGCCTCGGCCGCCTCATGGACGAGTGGACCAAGGCGCTGGGCGCGCGGCCGCGCATCACTTACGAGCCCCTGGGCTACGAGGCGCTCCGCGCCGCCAACCGCGCGACGTTCGGCCGCGACAGCATTCCCTACTACGCCATCGAGGACGCGGACTACCTCCTCTCCTTCGGCGCCGACTTCCTCGAGACGTGGGGAAGCAATGTGGGCAACACGAGCGCCTTCACCAAGATGCACGCCCTCGGACGCGGGAAGGCGGGCACCTTCGTGGCGGTGGAGCCGCGCCAGTCCATGACGGCAGGCAATGCCGACGAGTGGCTGCGCAGCGCGCCGGGCACGGAAGGCGTGGTAGCCCTCGCCATGCTCAAGGTCATCCTCGAGGCAGGTCACGAGAGCAAGGGAGCCGATGCCGGCTCGCTGGGCGCGGCGGTGAGAAACGTCGACCTCGCCAAGGCCGCCGAGGTCTCGGGCATTCCCGCCGACACCATCAAGCGCATCGCCCACGACTTCGCGGGCGCCAAGAGTGGGCTCGCCCTGGCGGGCGGGGCGGCGACCACGGGGCCGCAGGCCACCGACGCCGTCATCGCCGTCAACCTTCTCAACCAGGCGGTGGGCGCCGTGGGCCGGACCATACGCTTCGGCGCCGATGCGGCGCTGGGCAAGGCGAGCCCGTATTCGGAGATGGTGAAGCTCACGAAGGCGATGGCCGCGGGGGAGATCGAAGTCCTCATCCTCGCCGACGTGAATCCTGTGTACGCCATGCCTCCCAAGGCCGGATTCGTGGAGGCGCTCGGCAAGGTGCCGACGGTGGTGAGCCTCGCCACCCGACCGACCGAGACGTCCGCTCGGGCCGGGCTCCTTCTCCCTGCGCTCCATCCTCTCGAGTCGTGGGGCGACTACGTGGCTCGTGAAGGCGTGGTCGGGCTGATGCAGCCGACCATGGGCCCCGTGGCCATCGAGGGCAAGCCGGTGGAGGGCAAGGCCACCGGAGACATCCTGCTTTCCGTCGGACGTCAGGCCCTCGGCACCGAGGAAGGCAAGGGCCCGCTCAAGTGGGCGAGCTTCCAGGACTACGTGAGGGAGCAGTGGCAGGGCATAGCCCGCGAGTACGGCGGGGGCAAGAGTCCCGTCGATTTCTGGGAGGAGTCGCTCCGACGCGGCGGGGCCTGGCGGGCCGCGGCACCGGCGAGCGGTGGCGCGGCGAAGTTCGACGCGAGCCGCCTGAGCGTCGAGGCGGCCAAGCTCGAGGGCGACGGCACGCACGCCCTCATCGTGTATCCATCCCTCCGCTTCTACGACGGCCGGAGCGCCGACGAGCCGTGGCTGCAGGAAGCGCCGGACACCATGACCCAGGTGGCGTGGGGCGGCTGGGTCGAGGTGCCCGACGAGACCGCGAACAAGCTCGGTTTGTCGCGGGGCGATTTGGTGAAGCTCACCTCGCCGAACGGCAGCGTGGAGTTGCCGGCGTGGCCCTCGCCCACCCTTCATCCGGGAGCGGTGGCGGTGGCCATGGGCTTGGGTCACGACTATCCGGGCGCGTACGCGCGGGCGGGCAATCTCCGCGCGGGACATCTGGGCGACGTGATGCTCAACGGAGGCGCCAACCCCATACGGCTCCTCGGGGCGAATCCCGAAGCGGCCTCGGGCGGACTGCCGCTCCTCGCGGTGAAGGTATCCCTGGCAAAGACCGGCGCCCGCCAGCCCCTGGCCATCCCGCAGGCGACCTTCGACGACGACGACCGCGAGATCGTGGAAGTGATCGGCCTCGCCGCCGCGCGGGAGATGGAGCTGAGAGGCAAGGCGCCCACCGACGCGAGCCATCCGAGCATGTATCCGCCGGTCAAGTACCCGGACTACCGCTGGGGCATGGCCGTCGACTCCGATGCCTGCACGGGCTGTCAGGCCTGCGTGGTGGCCTGCTCCGCCGAGAACAATGTGCCGGTGGTGGGCAAGGCCCAGGTCGCCTACGGGCGCGCCCAGCAGTGGATACGCCTCGAGCGCTGGGAGCACGGGCCCAAGGGCAAGACCACCAACGTCTTCCAGCCCATGTTCTGCCAGCATTGCGAGATCGCGCCGTGTGAGCCCGTGTGCCCGGTCTACGCCGCCTATCACACCAAGGAAGGGCTCAACGCCCAGGTCTACAACCGCTGCGTGGGCACGCGCTACTGCGGCAACAACTGTCCGTATCACGTGCGGCGCTTCAACTGGTTCAACTACAGCTGGACCTCGCCCCTCGATATCCAGCTGAATCCCGACGTGACGGTGCGCCAGCTCGGGGTCATGGAGAAGTGCACCATGTGCGTCCAGCGCATCGAGAAGGGCAAGAACGAGGCGCACGAAGCAGGACGGGCCATCAAGGATGGCGACATCCAGACGGCCTGCCAGCAGACGTGCCCCGCGCAGGCCATCACCTTCGGCAACCTCAAGGACGGCGGAGCCAGGGTGTCGAAGCTCTCGGCGAGCCCACGCAGCTATCACGTGCTGCGGGAGCTGGGCACGCGGCCGGCCGTGACGTATCTGGCGAAAGTGGTGCGCGGCGCGGTGCCGGGGCACGGGGAAGGGAAGGAGCACAAGGCATGAGCCTGGCAACTCGGCCTGGGCAGCCCA
>DASYQB010000125.1:0-6583 GCA_036005985.1 Candidatus Methylomirabilota bacterium
GGCCCGGCATGACCAGATGCGAGAGGCGCTTCTGCTGGTAGGGCGGCAGCGTCTCGTGCAGCCGGCGCACGAGCTCGCCCGTGCTCACGCCCATGGCCGGATGCGGGGCGCGCTCTTCCTCCTCCTTGGTCACCACCACCACGTGCAGGCCGGGGTGCGGATAGCGCGAGGCACACAGCGCCCGCACCGTGCCGTCGATGTCGGGCTCCTGATAGGCGGGCACCAGGTGCAGGAACACCGGCGCCTGGGGCTCACGCTCGATCGCCTCTTCGGTGGGCAGCTCGGAGCGCCGCGCGTAGGCGTCGCGCACGAAACGCACGGTGGTCGACATGCCGCGCCAGTCGAGCCCGAGCTTGAACGAGGCGCGAATGTTGAGGAAGAGTGCGACGACGAAGAGCAGGGGTAGGAGCTCGTAGAGAGTCTCCATGGGCTAGCGGCTGCCCGTGGCCGGCGGCAGCTTGTACACCCGCTCGCCCGGCTTGACCAGCCCGAGCTTCTCGCGGGCGATCTGCTCGATGTACTCGGGGTCGGTACGGAGCCGGTCCACCTCCGCCGTGAGCTTCGCCGTATCGGCGCGGAGCACGCCCACTTCCCGCTCGAGGCTCGCCACTTCCTTCTTGAGCGCCCACACCCGGGTGAGGCTCTGTCCGCCATAGGCGGCCAGGGAGACGGCGAGCACCATCAGGATGGCCGTGCGCAGCAGGCGGAGCGAGCGGACACTCATGGCTCCCGGTTTCCGAAGGCCGCCCGTCCCGGCCACACCGCAGCCGGCCCCAGCTCTTCCTCGATGCGCAGGAGCTGATTGTATTTGGCCGTGCGCTCCCCGCGGGAGAGCGAGCCCGTCTTGATCTGCCCCGCGTTGACGGCCACGGCCAGGTCCGCGATGAAGGTGTCCTCGGTTTCCCCGGAGCGGTGCGAGATCACCGTCCCCCACCCCGCGCGCTTCGCCAGCTCCACCGCTTCGAGCGTTTCCGTGAGCGTGCCGATCTGGTTCACCTTGACGAGGACGGCGTTGGCCAGCTGGTGCCGGATGCCCTCCTGGAGGATGGCGGGATTGGTGACGAAGAGGTCGTCGCCCACCAGCTGGACGCGGGAGCCGAGACGCTGGGTCAGGCTCCGCCAGCCGTCGTGGTCATCCTCGCCGAGCCCGTCCTCGATGGAGCAGATGGGATAGCGGCCGGCCAGGGTGTCGTACCACGAGGCCATCTCCTCGCTCGTGCGGGTGACGCGATCGGCTTTGAGCGTGTAGCGCCCACGCTTGCCGAACTCGCTCGCCGCCGGATCGAGGGCAAGGAAGACCTCGTCGCCCGGGCGATAGCCCGCGCGCTCGATGGCGCGCATCACGAAATCGAGGGCGGCCTCGTTGCCGGGCAGGGTCGGCGCGAAGCCTCCCTCGTCGCCCACGCCCGTGGAGAGCCCCTTGTCCTTGAGGATCTTCTTCAGCATGTGGAAGATCTCGACGCCTGCGCGCAGGGCCTCGCCGAAGGAGCCCATGCCCGCCGGCATGACCATGAATTCCTGGATGTCGAGACCGTTGTCGGCGTGGGCGCCGCCGTTGAGCACGTTCATCATGGGCACGGGCATGATGCGCGCCCCCGGCCCGCCCAGGTACTGGTAGAGAGGCAGTCCGCACTCGTCCGCCCCCGAGCGGGCGACGGCCAGGGACACGCCGAGCAGGGCATTGGCGCCCAGGCCCGACTTGTTGGGGGTGCCGTCCAGCTCGAGGAGCGCGCGGTCCACCGCGGCCTGCTCCGTCGCCTCCAGCCCCTCGATCTCGGGCGCGATGGTCTCCGTCACGTTGCGCACGGCCTGGCGCACGCCCTTGCCGCCGTAGCGCGCGTCGTCGTCATCGCGCAGCTCGACGGCCTCACGCGTGCCCGTGGACGCGCCGGAGGGCACCATGGCGCGGCCGAAGGCGCCGGAGTCAAGCCACACTTCCACCTCGATGGTGGGGTTGCCGCGTGAATCCAGGATCTCTCGCGCGTGAACGGTCCGGATCTCTGACACGTCAGGCCTTTCGCTCGATGATGAAGGTGCCGAGGGCGCGCAACGGGAGGGCCCGCTCGCCGAAGGGCTCGAGCGCCGCGTGGGCGTCGGCGATCAAAGCCTGGGCGCGCCGGCGCGACGTCTCGATGCCGTGCACGGCCGGATAGGTCGCTTTCTGCTGCGCCTGGTCCTTGCCTGCCGTCTTGCCGAGCTCTTCCGACGTGGCCGTGATATCGAGGATGTCGTCCATGATCTGAAAGGCCAGGCCCAGGCCGTCGCCGGCCACCCCGAGGGCCTTGAGCTGTTTCGGGGTGGCGCCGGCCAGGATGGCCCCGGAGCGGATCGAGGCACGGATGAGCGCCGCCGTCTTGTGCGTGTGGATGTAGTCGACCATCGCCGCGTCGGCAGCCCTGCCCTCACACTCGATGTCGGCGACCTGGCCGCCCACCATGCCCGCGCTGCCCGCGGCATCGGCCACCTCGATGAACACCTCGCGCAGCCGCTGAGCGTCCGCGCCCGCGACCCCGCTGTTTCCGAGCAGCCGGAAGGCGAGGGTGAGGAGGGCGTCGCCGGCGAGGATGGCGATCGCTTCCCCGAACACCTTGTGGTTGGTGGGGACGCCCCGGCGAAAATCGTCGTTGTCCATGGCGGGCAGGTCGTCGTGAATCAGCGAATAGGTGTGGATCATCTCCACCGCGCACGCCGCGGGCATGACTGCGTCCAGGCTTCCTCCCACCGCCTCGGCGCCCGCGGCCACCAGCACCGGGCGGAGACGCTTGCCTCCCGCGAACACGCTGTAGCGCATGGCCTTGTGGAGCGATTCAGGGGGCGCGGTCTCAGACGGAAGAAAGCGGGCCAGGGCCTGGTCGACGGCGCGGGCCCGCTCGGCCATGTAGGCGGCGAGATCGAAGCTCACCCCTGGGAGTCCTTGTCCCACTCGAAGGGCTCGGCCTTGAGCAGCCCCGACTCGTCCTTGGTCAGGAGCTCGATGCGCTTCTCCGCCTCTTCGAGATACTTCGCGCAGCGGCGGGCGAGAGCCACCCCTTCCTCGAACACCTTCAGCGAGCTTTCGAGGGCGAGGTCACCGGACTCGAGCTGATCCACGATCTGCTCGAGTCGTCCCAGGGCATCCTCAAACTTGATGTCGCTCATCCCGTTCCCGCACCTCGGTGACACGGGCGCCGAGGGCACCCTGATGGAGGAGTATCTCCAGGGCCTCGCCCACCCCGACCTGAGTAGCGCTCCGCACCACCTCGCCCGAGGGCAGCCGCGTCACGCTGTAGCTGCGGGCGAGCACGCCGAGGGGCGAGAGGCTCTCGAGACGACCCACCGTCTCCGCGAAGCGGGCGCGCGAGGTCTTGGCATTGTGGGCGGCCGACGAGGCAAGGCGAACGCGAAGCTGGGACAGGAGGGCCGAGGCCGCGGCAATCCGGGACAGCGGGTTGCGCGAGCGCAGGGCGCCGGTGGCGAGGGCCACGCGATGGGTGATGTGACGCTGGCTCGCGCGGAGGCCGAGGCGCAGGCGCCCTTGCAGATCGTCCAGGCGACGGTAGACATCGCGGAGGGCGCGCGCGGGATCGGTGAGCACGCGCCGGCGGAGCAGGAAGTCCATGCGCTCCCGTCGCGCGCCGAGCTCAGCGGTCATGGCCTGCTTGAGTCGCGTGTAGAGGTCGGCGAGCATCTCCATCACGGCCAGCTTCTCGCGGACGACCAGCTCGGCCGCCCCCGAGGGAGTGGGCGCGCGCAGGTCGGCCACGAAATCGGCGATGGTGAAATCGGTCTCGTGGCCGACCGCGGAGATGACGGGCACGCGACAGGCGGCGAGGGCGCGGGCCACCCGCTCGTCGTTGAAGGCCCACAGGTCCTCGATGGATCCGCCGCCGCGCCCCACGATGATGACGTCGATGTTCACGATCTCCTGCAGATGCACCAGGGCCTGGACGATCTCCGCCGGCGCCTCGTCGCCCTGGACGCGCACGGGGGTGATGAGGATGTGCAGGTCGGCGAAGCGGCGCCCGATGATGTTGAGCATGTCGCGGATGGCCGCACCGGTGGGGGAGGTCACGATGCCGATCACCCGCGGGAACGCGGGGAGCGGACGCTTGCGCGCCTCCTCGAAGAGCCCCTCCGCCTCCAGCTTGCGCTTGAGCTGCTCGAAGGCGAGCTGGAGCGCGCCCAGTCCCTTCGGCTCCATCATCTCGACCACGAGTTGGTACTGGCCTCGCGCCGCGTACACGTCGAGGCCGCCGAAGGCCAGCACCTGCATGCCGTCTTCCAGCTCGAAGCGCACTCGGCGTCCTCGTCCCCTGAAGAGCACGGCGGAGATCTGGGCGCCCTCGTCCTTGAGGGTGAAATACGCGTGGCCGGAGCCGGGGGTGCGAAGGTTCGAGATCTCCCCCTCGACCCACATCATGGGGAACCCCTCTTCGAGCGTCGTCTTGATCGACGCCGTCAGCTCCGAAACCGTATACACCCTCCGCTCACTACTCATGACGGTCCGATCCCCTCTCCCCTCTGGGGAGAGGGGAGGGTGAGGGGCGCCGCTGACCAAGCCTGAGAGCCTCGACAATGCGCTCGAGGACGCCTGAGGTGTTTCCGAGGACTTCGTTGTTCCAGAATCTCAAGACCGCGTAGCCCTGCCCCGTAAGATAGCTGCTCCGAGCCGCATCGCTATCGTGAGTGAGCGCGTGCTGCCCGCCGTCCAGCTCGACGAGCACCTTCGCTTCAGTGCAGCAGAAGTCGACGATGAACGGGCCGAGCGGATGTTGACGGTGGAACTTGAAGCCGGCGAGACGGCGGTCACGCAGGAGAAGCCAGAGCTTTCTCTCCGCGTTGGTTTGCGACCGGCGGAGGTTTCTTGCGTAGGGTTCGGGATTTTCACAGACTTGCCCCCTCACCCTGCCCGCCCCCCCGGTGGGGGAGAGGGATGAGAGGGCTCTCATGGGGCACCGAGTTGGCGGGCGGTGGCGCGCCAGGTGTTCTTCATGAGCATCGCGACGGTCATGGGGCCGACGCCGCCGGGGACGGGAGTGATGGCGCGGGCGCGGGACGCGGCGGAATCGAAATCGACGTCGCCCGCGAGCTTGCCCGTGTCGAGACGGTTCACGCCCACGTCGATGACCACCGCGCCCTCTTTGATCATGTTCCCCGTGATGAAGCGCGGTCGGCCCGCGGCCACGCAGAGAATGTCCGCGCGGCGGCAGTGGGCGGCGAGATCACGGGTGCGGGTGTGGCACATGGTCACGGTGGCGTTGCGCGCGAGGAGCAATTGCGCGAGAGGCTTGCCGACCAGTCGTGACCGCCCCACCACCACCGCCTCCGCGCCCTCGATGGCGATGCCGTAGTGATCGAGGATCTCGATGCATCCGGCGGGCGTGCACGGGACCGCGGAGGGCTTGCCTCCGAGCAGATTGCCGAGGCTCATGGGATGCAGGCCGTCCGCGTCCTTCTCGGGCGCGATAGCAGCCACCGCTTGGTCCTCGTCCATACCCTTGGGCAGCGGAAGCTGGAGCAGGATGCCGTGCAGCGTCGGGTCGGCGTTGATCGTCCGGATGGTCTCGAGCAGCTCGGCCTGGGAGCACCCGCCGGGGAAGAGGAAGTCCCGGGTCGCGATGCCCACCTCGTCGGCCGCCCGCTTCTTGTTGCGCACGTAGATCTGAGAGGCGGGATCGTCGCCGACGAGAACCATGGCGAGCCCGGGCTGCACCGCCGTCTTGGCGCGGAGGGCAGCGACGCCGGCCTTCACCTCGGCCAGGACCTTCGCCGCGACCTCCTTGCCTGAGAGTATCTGCACCGTGCTCAGTCGGGCAGAGGGACGCGCAGCCGCTCGATGGACAGGCCTCGGCCCGTCTCGGGGTCTATCTGGATCACGGCGCCGTGAAGCGCAACCGGCCCCTTGGCGGGCTCGAAACGGTTCGGCATCTGCGAGATGAAGCGCTGGAGGGCCAGGTCCTTGTCCACCCCGATGACGGAGTCGGTGGGGCCCGTCATGCCGAGATCCGTGATGTAGGCGGTGCCCTGCGGCAGCACGCGCTCATCCGCGGTCTGGACATGGCGGTGCGTACCCACGACGGCGGAGACCCGTCCGTCGAGATGCCAGCCCATGGCCTGCGATTCGCTGGTGGCCTCGCAGTGCATATCCACGATGATGATCGGCGTATCCTTGCGAAGCTCGGGCAGGATCTCATCGGCCTTCTGGAACGGGCAGTCGATGGGCAGCATGAACACCCGCCCCATCAGGTTCAGCACCGCGACCTTGTGGGGGCCGGCCTTCACGGTGACGTGCCCGACCCCGGGGGTACCCGCGGGGAAGTTGGCCGGGCGGAGGAGGAGATTCTCCTTCCCGATGTACTCGATGATCTCCTTCTTGTCCCAGATGTGGTTGCCCGAGGTCATCACGTCCGCGCCGTGCTCGAGGAAGGTCCGCGCGATGAGCGGGGTGACCCCGAAGCCCGACGCCGCGTTCTCGACGTTGACGATGGCCAGGTCGGCGTCGTGCTGCTTGCGGAGGCGCGGGAGGAGCGCGTGCACGGCCTTGCGTCCCGGCTCCCCGAACACGTCGCCGATGCAGATGACGGTGAGCGGCTTGGTCAAGGAA
>DASYQB010000126.1:0-3284 GCA_036005985.1 Candidatus Methylomirabilota bacterium
GCGATGGTGAGGGCTTCCTGGAGATGGGCGTCACCCAGTGCGACATGCGCGCGCTGAGGGAACGGCGTGCTGAGCTGAGCGTCGCTCACGCGCGACCTTCCGACTCGAGCACCTGCGGCTCGAGCACCTGGGCGAGATGCATCGCGCGCACCCGCGAGCCGCGCCGGGAGAGCCCACCGCCCATCTGCATCAGGCAGCCTGCGTCGCAAGCCACCAGACAATCGGCACCCGTGCTCTCCACGTTGGCGAGCTTCTTGTCGAGCACGGCCGTCGACACCTCGGGCAGCCGCACGGAGAAGGACCCGCCGAATCCGCAACATTCATCCGAGCCGGGCAAGTCTACCAGCTCGCAGCCCTTGACGCCGCGGAGGAGCGCCCGGGGGTTCCGCGACTCGCCCAACCCGCGCAGGAGATGACAGGAGTCGTGATAGGTCACGCGGCCCTTGAACGGCGAGTCGATGCTCGTGACGCCGAGCACGTTGACGAGGAACTGCGACAGCTCGTGGGTCTTCCCGGCCAGCGCCTCCGCGCGGGACTTGAGGGCGGGGTCGTCCTTCAGGAGGCCCGGATACTCCGTCTTGACCATCCACGCGCACGAGCCGGAGGGCACCACCACGTGCTCCGCGCCCTCGAAGAGCTTCACCGTGCGCCCGGCCACGAGGGCGGCGTCGTGGTGAAAGCCCGAGTTGAAGAGCGGCATGCCGCAGCAGGTCTGCCCCTGAGGGAAGTCCACGGTGACGCCGAGGCGCCGGAGGAGCTTCACCATGGCCACGCCCACCTCGGGGAAGAGGAGATCGCCGAGGCAGGTGATCATGATGGAGGCCTTCATGCCCTCTTGGCCTCCGGCCCGTGCGGGGGCGGCGGCGTCACCACCACGAGGATCAGCATCGGCTCGTTGCCGTCGTTGAAGAGGCCGTGCTCGATGCCCGCTTCCGCCACCAGCGCCTCGCCCTTCCCCAGACGCTCTTCCTTGCCCCCCAGCGAGAAGCGGCCGGAGCCTTCGAGCACGTAGTAGATCTTGTCCTGGTCACCGTGGGTATGCGGCCGCTGGGATTGGCCCGGGGCGACACAGTAGAGATCGAGCTGGCAGCGCCCCGTGGTGGCGAGGGCGATCTTGGCCATTCTCGCCTCGTCGAACTTCACGTGATCCTCGATCCTGACCTTCATGAGTCCCTCAGGGCGCGCGCGAGGAGATCCACGGGGTGGACGACCTCGAGATCGAGCCCGGCCTCCCGCGCGTGCCGGGCGATCTGGAGCAGGCAGCCGGGATTGCCCGCGGTGACCATGCGCGCGCCGCTCTCCCGGATGCGGGCGACCTTCATACGCCCCAGCTCCTCCGCCATGGCCGGCTCCGTGAGATTGTAGACGCCCGCGCTGCCGCAGCAGAGCTCCGAGTCCTTGATGTCTACCACGGTCAGCCCGGGGATGCGGCGCAAGAGCTCTCTCGGCTGAGCGCGCACCTTCTGGCCGTGGGCAAGATGGCAGGCGTCGTGATAGGCCACGGTCGCCCGCAGCTCGCGCAAGGGCAGGTCCGCTTCGACGAGCACCTCGGTGATGTCACGCGCCTTGGCGGCGAAGGCTTCCCCGGCCTCCCCGGGAAGCCAGTGGCCGTATTCCTTGATGGCAGACCCGCAGCCCGCGGCATTGGTCACGATGATGTCCACGTCGGCAGGAAAGCTCGCCATAAGGCTCGACGCGAATCCACGGAACTCGTCGAGCCGGCCCGCGTGCAGATGAAGGGCACCGCAGCATCCCTGAGCGCGCGGGGCGACCACGTCCCAGCCCGCGGCGGAGAGTAGCCGCGCCGTGCGCGCATTCACGTCGGCGAAGAAGAGACGCTGGACGCAGCCCGTGAGCAGTCCCGCCCTCCCCCGCGCCCGGCCGCGCGCGGGAATGAATTCCGGCAGGGTGCCCGAGGAGGCCACGGCGGGGAGGAGCGACTCCATGGCCTTGAGCTTCCGGAAGGGCGCGAGAAGGCCTGCGGCACGGACAAACGCCTGGATACCGGAGGCCTGGTAGAAGCGCAGCCCCCAGAGGAGCGGTGCGAGGCGCGAGGGATGGGGAAAGGTCTCGAGGGCCCACCGCGTCGTCGCGTGATCACTCTCCGGAGCGCGCACGCCCTTGCGCACGAGCTGGGCCCGCGTGGCCTCGAGGAGCTGGCCGAACGGCACACCCGAGGGACAGGCGCTCTCGCAGCCGCGGCAGCCCAGGCACAGATCGAGGTGGCGCGCGATGGTGGGCGTGAGCCCGATCCGGCCTTCCGCGGCCGCCCGCATGAGGTAGATGCGGCCACGCGGAGAGTCCATCTCCTCTCCGAGCACCCGATAGGTTGGGCACTGGGGCAGGCAGATGCCGCAGTGGACGCACGCCCGGAGCCCGTCCATGGACGGCGCATCGATCGTGTCGAAGGCGCCCGCGCCCGCGGTGGTTACGCTCACAGCCCCCCCACGAATCGGCCGCGATTGAGAATCCCGCGCGGGTCGAACTCCGCCTTGAGGCGCTTCATCACGGTGAGCGAGGGCTCGGGCACCGGACCCCACACGTCGGCCGCGCGCTTCAGCTCGACGGGCGCGCGCTCGATCACCAGGCTTCCGCCTTCGCCGGCCAGGCCCTCCCGAAGCGGAGCCACGATCTCCTTGGCCCATGTCTCAGGTGTCACACGTCCGTCCGCCGAGGCGCGGAGGATGCCATTACCCGCCTCGCCCACTATCGTGACGGCGAGGCCGCAGCGAGCGAAGGCCTTCTCGAGCTCGTCTACCCAGAAGGCCAGCCGCCGAATCTCGCTCGCGAGCTTCACCACGATAGGCCCTGCGAGCGCCGACCCGAGCGCCGGCCAAAACGCCGCGTCGAGGGTCGACGCCCTGCCGTCCTGCGCGGAGGCGAGGGAAGCGAGCGCGGCGCCCTGCGAGCTCACCGCCTCGGCCACGCTGCCCACCGACACCGCCACGCCGGCCTCCGGTCCTTTTAGCCCCGTGCGGGCCAGCGCGGCAGCATTGAGCCAGGCGAGGCGATCGGGCTCGAGGCTGGAGGCGAGGACGGACGCCACGAACGCGGCGGCGGCCGCCCGTGAGGTGAAGGCGAAGAGCCACGAGCCGGAGGCAGGCGGGGCGGGATGAAGGCGAAGGGTTGCCTCCACGATGACGCCGAGGGTGCCCAGCGATCCGGCGAGAAGCTTCGGCACGTCGTAGCCAGTGACCGACTTGACGACCTTGGAGCCGCCCCACGTCACGGTGCCGTCGGCCTGGACGAAGCGGGCGCCGAGCAGGAGGTCACGCCCCGTGCCG
>DASYQB010000127.1:0-6878 GCA_036005985.1 Candidatus Methylomirabilota bacterium
GAGGCCACGGCCATCTACCTTGCCAAGCTGCTGAAGCCCTTCGGCATGCGCATCACCCGGATTGCCCGGGGGCTACCCGTGGGCGGCGACCTGGAATACGCCGACGAGGTGACGCTGTCCAAAGCCCTCGAAGGCCGCCGCGACGTAAGCTAGATCCAATCCTCTCTCCCCTCAGGGGGAGAGGGCAGGGTGAGGGGCGGTGTGGGTGAAGGGTGGCCCGCTTGGCGCCAGAGGCGAGCCTGTGATACAAAAGAATTCCTACCGAAACTGCTTTCGGCGTTCCCCGATAGCTCAATGGTAGAGCACCCGGCTGTTAACCGGGGGGTTGCTGGTTCGAGTCCAGCTCGGGGAGCCAATTCCCGTATCGTTAGGCCGACCGACGATAAACATTTGCCGCGGCGGCTCGACGAGCAATGACCCTCACGACTACTTGAACCCGTCCCTGTACACCACGAAGTTGCCACACTCGACCGCGGCCAATGCCCACCAGCGGCGGGCCCCCTGCGTGACTTCTGGAAGAAGCTGGACGTGCCGGGTGAGCATTTCGGGGGCCCATTCTACCCGGCCCGGATTGACCTGACGACAGGCTTTCCGTCTCCACGAACAGAGGACCTAGCTCCCTCCGCTTCGCTCACACCGACTGAAGCCGCGGGTCGAGGAGATCGCGCAGCCAGTCGCCCACGAAGTTGATGCCGAGCACGGTGAGCATGATGGCCGCGCCGGGAAACGTGGTGAGCCACCACGCCACCGTGATGTAGGCCCGCCCGTCGTTCAGCATCCCTCCCCAGCTCGGTGTCGGCGGCTGCACCCCCAAGCCGAGGAAGGACAGCGACGACTCGAGCAGGATCATCTGGGCGACCCCGAAGGTGCCCACCACGATGATGGGCGAGACGACGTTCGGGAGCATGTGCCGGAACAGGATGCGGATACTCCCGCTGCCCAGGCTTCTCGCGGCCTCGATGAACTCCTTTTCGCGAAGGCTCAGCGCCTGCCCGCGGGCGAGCCGCGCGTAGACCACCCAGCCTCCGACGGCGAGGATGAGAATCACGTTGCGGGGGCTCGGACCGAGCACGCCCGCGATGGTGATGGCGAGAAGGATGAACGGAAAGGCCAGCTGAACGTCGGCAATCCGCATGGTGATGTCGTCGAAGTGCCCGGTGAAATAGCCGGCGACGAGGCCCAGGCACACGCCGATGGGAAGCGACAGCACCACCGAGAGGAGTCCGATGAGCAGCGAGATGCGCGAGCCGTAGATGATGCGCGACAGGATGTCGCGGCCGAGCTGGTCAGTCCCCAGCAGGTACTCATGCCCTCCCCCCGCCAGCCACACTGGGGGCAACAGCCGTCGCGCCACGTCCTGGTCCAGGGGATCGTGGGGGGCCAGCACGGGGGCGGACAGCGCCACCACCACGTTGAGGAGCACGATGACGAGTCCGATGAGGCCCGCGCGCTTGCGCACGAGCGCGGTGATGACGCGCCGGCGGCGGGTTCGGGGAGCCGGGCGAGCGTCGTCGGCGAGAGCGTCGGCCACGCTACGTGTACCGGATCCGCGGGTCGAGCCAACCGTACAGGAGATCGACGAGCAGGTTCGACAGGACGAAGACGAGGGCGGTCACGAGAACCGTGGCCTGCACCAGTGGGTAGTCGCGCTGGAAGATGGCGGTCACGGCGAGCCGGCCGATGCCTGGCCAAGCGAAGATGGTCTCTGTGATGACCGCTCCGCCCAGGAGCGTGCCCAGCTCGAGTCCGATGATGGTGATCACCGGGATGAGCGTGTTGCGGAGCGCATGCTTGACGATCACCCACCGCTCGGGAAGGCCTTTTGCATGGGCTGTCCGGATGTAGTCCTGGCCGATCACGTCGAGCATGCCCGCACGGACGAGACGCGTCACCCGCGCCGTGGAGTAGAGGCCGAGGGTGAGGGCGGGCAAAATGAGGTGGTCGAGTCCGCCGCGGCCTGAGGTGGGCAATAGCTCGAGCCGCACGGAGAAGATCAGGATGAGCATGATGCCGAGCCAGAACACGGGCATGGACTGGCCGAAGAGCGCCCCCAGCATGGTCAGGTTGTCGTAGGCGGTGTCCCGGCGCACGGCCGAGATGACGCCGGCGGGAATGGCCACGAGGAGCGAGACGATGAGCGCGGCCAAAGCCAGCTCCATGGTGGCGGGCAGCCGCTCGAGCACGAGGGGCAGGGCGGGCTGGCGGTAGCGCAGGGAGCGCCCGAGGTCTCCGTGAAGGGCGCGCTCCACGAAGACGGCGTACTGCAGGTAGATCGGCCGGTCGAAGCCCTGCTCCCTGGCAAAGCGCGCGCGGTCCGCCTCGGTGGCGTCGGCGGCGAGCAAGAGAAACGTCGGGTCGCCGCTCAGCCGGATCACGAAGAAGACGACGAGCGACACGCCCACGATCACGAGCACCGCCTGGGCGAACCGCCGGAGGATGTAACGGCGCACTACGTTACTTGCTGACGGTCACGTCCCGCATGCGCATGAGGTAGTCGGGCTTGGCTTCCCACGCCACGTTCTTGCGCACGCCGAACAGGTCCATCTGCTGATAGAGGTAGATCCACGGCGCGTCCTCGCGCAGGAAGGCGTGGAGCTGGCGGCCGATCTCCTGCCGCTTCTTCAGGTCCAGGGCGGAGAAGTACGCGTCGATCAACTTGTCGGCCTCGGGGTTCTGGTAGTAGTAGCCGCGCGTCTTCGAGTGGAGCAGCGTCTCGATGTGCCGGCCCGCCTCCGGGCTCGACTTCCAGGCGAAGAGATACATCTGGAGCGTCTTGGCCGAGTAAGCGTTGAAGAGCGCCGCCGAGTCCTGCACGTTGAGCTTGGCCCGCACGCCCACGCGCCCGAGCTGCCCCGCGATGGCCTCACCCACTTCCGTGCCCTTGGCGATGCCCTGGAAGGCGGGCGAGATGGAGAACTCCACGTCGAAGCCGTTGGGATAGCCGGCCTGCGCGAGCATGCGCTTGGCGCGCTCGGGATCGAACGGATAGGCGGGCAGCTTCTCGTCGAAGCCGGGCGTGGTGGGGAACATGGGACCGTTCAGCCGGACCGCGTAGCCCAGGAGCAGGTTCTTCACCAGCGCGTCGGAGTTCACCGCGTAGTTCAGGGCCTGCCGCACCTCGCGCTTCTTCAGCGGCTCGACGCGCAGGGTGTCGAGGCCCACGTAGACCTGCTCGCCCTGGCGCTGGCTGATCCTGACGGTGGGGCTACCCTGGAGTTCCTTGATGCGGTCGTAGGGCACGGCGTCGATGATGTCCACCTCGCCTCGCTGGACGGCGGCGATGCGCGAGGCGTCCTCGGGAATGGCGCGGTAGGCCACCGAGCGGACCTTGGGCTTGCCCTTCCAGTACGCGTCGTTGGCCTCGAGCACCACGCGCACGTCGCGCTCCCATTCCTTGAACTTGAAGGCCCCGCTGCCCACGGGCTTCCGCCCGAACTCGTCCCAGCCGACCTGCTTGACATAGCTGGGGGGCACGATCATCAGGTACTGGATCTGGGTCAGGGCGATGGCGTAGGGCTTGTGGGTGATGAACGACACCGTGTAGGGGTCGTCGACCCGCACTTCCTTGAAGGCGACATAGGTCGGCCGCTGGCGGGTCTTGCGCTCGGGATCCATGGTGGTGTCGAAGGTGACCTTGACGGCGGCCGCGTTCAGCTCCTCCCCGTTGTGAAACTTCACGCCGCGGCGCAGCTTGAACTGCCACGTCGTCTGGTCCACGAGCTTCCACGACTCGGCGAGCTCACCCACGAAATCCCGGCCGTCGTCGGACAGGCGCACCAGCGTGTCGAACACGTTGATGGTTACGTTGTGCGTCGAGGTATTGTTCGATTGCGCGGGATCGAAGGTCTCGACGTCCGCCTTCTGGGAGATGATGATGTCGGCGTCGCGGGCGAGCGCGTGGCCTTGGACGAGGGCAAGGCTGAAGGCAACGACGAGGAAGGCGAGCAGGCGGCGGCCGCTGATCATGACGGTGTCCTTTCCGTTTTCACGAGTCCCCGAAGCGTCGAGGGTCGAACGGCTCGAGAGGAAGGGGCGGATCGGCCTTGGTGACCGCGGCCGCGATCAGGCGCGCGCTCACCGGACTCATCCCGATGCCGCTGCCGTCGTGGCCGGTGGCGAGCACGAGCCCGTCCACGCCCGGGGCGAGACCGAGCAGGGGTAGCCCATCCGGCGTGTAGGGCCGGAAGCCCGCCCACGTCCGCAGCATGCGGAGCTGCCCGATGGCCGGAGCGATTCTGCGCGCGCGCTCGAGGACGTAGCGGATGCCGGCCAGGGTGGGCGCGCGATCGAGCCCCACGAAGCGGCTCGTGCTCCCGATGACAAGATTCCCCGCCACCGTCTGGGCCATGCCCATCCCCTTGCCAGGAGGCAGGTTCGGATCGTAGCCGGGCTTGCCCGGCGCATTCGGCGGCCAGGGCTGGGAGAAGCGCCACATGTCCGTGTCGGACTTGATGGGCTTGAGCACGTGGCGGAGACGGAAGGGCGCGGGCTCGGTCACGACGACCATGCCCTGGCGCGGGGTGACGGGCACGCGCAGATTGGCGGTGGCGGCGAGCAGGCCACTCCACGCGCCACCGGCCAGGATGGTGGTCTCCGCTTCCAGATCTCCCGTGCGCGTGGTGACGCCCGCGATACGATCGCCACGACGCAGGAGCGAGACCACCTCCGTTCCCGTCACCAGCGTGGCGCCGCGCAGTCGCGCTGCGTGCGCGTAGCCGAGGGTGAGCCGGAATGGGTTGATGGTGCCGCCATGCTCGGCGTACACCGCTCCCCGGAGATCGGGAGCGAGCAGCGGCTCGCGGCGACGGGCCTCCGCGCCGTCCAGCAGCTCGGCGTGAAGTCCCACTGCGGGCTGACCCGCGACGTACTCCGCCATCTGGGCCCACTGGGCGTCTGTTTCTATGGCGACCATCCCGCCCGTCCGCCGGTACTCGATGTCGGCGCCGAGCTCCTCGCCCAGGGTAGGGAAGAGGCGCGCGCAGGCCAGCGTCAGGTCGAGAGCCGCGCCGCGGTGCATGGCCTGTGGCCAGATGAGGGCGCCGTTCGCTCCCGACGCGCCGGCGCAGAGCCCGGCCCGCTCCAGCAGGGTGACGCGAAGACCGTCCTTGGCCAGCTCGTAGGCCACGGAGCATCCAATCACGCCCCCGCCGACGATCAGAACGTCCGGGCGTGTCATGAGAGAAACCGCGCGGGGCGGTAAGGGGCGAGGCGCGGGTCGGGCACGCCGTCGAGAATTTCCGCGGCGGCGATGCGTCCCCACAGGGGTCCGAGGGTCACGCCGCTGTGTGAGGCCACGATGAAGAAGCCGTCGAGGCCGGGAATGACCCCGACCATGGGCCGCTCGTCCCGGGGCATGGGTCGCACGCCGAAGCGTATGGCCTCGACACGGGCGCCGGCGAGGGCAGGAAAGTGAGCGGCCACCGCGGCGAGCGACTGCTCGGCCGGCCAGGGCTCTTCTGACTGCCGCCACACTTGATCATGGCCGAACTCGGCGAGGACGATGCGCCCGCCGCCATCCGGCCGAAAGTGGACGCCCGGAGCGTGAATGGGGCGGCGGAGGGTGCTGGCCACCGGCGTCGTGTAGATCAGCCGTCCGGGCACGCGATCGATGGGGATCTCGAACCCGGCCAGGCGGGCCACCTCGTCCGTGGCGGGCCCCGCGCAGTCGACGACCATGTCGGTCTCGAGGCGGGCGCCGCTCGCCGTGGTCACGCCCCGCACCCGCTTGCCCTCGCGGATCACCCCTGTCACGCGCTCGTCGGAGACCACCCGCGCGCCCCGGCGCACGGCATGGGCAAGCAGCCTGCCGATGAGGGGCACCACGTCCACGTATCCCTCGCTCGGCGTGAAGACCACCTCGTCCACGTGGGGGGCGATGCGAAGATCGGGCTCGAGCTTGCGCGCGTCCTCGGCCGAGATGATCTCGACGGGATAGCCCCAGCTTGCCAGCCGCTCCACCGTTTCCTTGAGCTGGGCCCGGGGAAGGGGCTGCTCTTCCCAGGCGAGGGCGCCCTCCTGCTTGTGCCAGTCGCCGCCTCCCAGCTCGCTCACGAGCGACAGGTGCTCGGCCATGCTCGCCGTGTTGAGATCGTGGTAGTCGCGCGGCGTCTTGTGGAAGGAGTTCGTCCACGCGAAGCTCGTGCCGGACGTCCCGCCACCGGGGGCGCCTGCCTCGAGCACGGTGAGCTTGGCGCCGCGCTCGGCGAGGCGGTAGGCGACGTTCGCGCCAACGATGCCCGCGCCGACCACGACAATGTCGGAGCTGCTCATATGGCCCCTACGCGGCGCGCGAACACCTGGTTCCCTCGCCTCCGGAGGGGGAGAGGGCGAGGGGGAGCACAGGCCGCAGCACGCGTGTCGCTCATCACTCGTCCGGCAGCGTCGCGAGCACGTGAATGGGCACCGGCGTCACGGGCGGCCGGATGCTCGGCGGCGCGATCGCTTCCAGGCCCACACCATGTCGATGCGCGATCATCTGGGCGAGGGCCGGGCTGCACATGCGCCCCTGGCATTCCCCCATCCCTGCGCGGGTCATGCGCTTCATCTGCCCGAGATCGCCCACACCCTCACAGAGGGCCTGATCGACCTGCGCGCCGGTGATGCCCTCGCACGGGCAGATCACCGTATCTGGCGTGATCAGCTCGGCCAGTCCCGGCCGCGGCGCGCTGAGACTCCCGAGGCCGTCGCGGGATTTTCTAAGCGGAGCCAGCGCCGACTGATGCAGGCGTAACTGCGACCGCGCGGCGCCGGGCGAGAGCGCGCCGAGTCGGGCCGCCACGGCGATTCCCGCGATGCGCCCCTCGAGCGCGGCCATGGCCGCTCCGCCGAGGCCTGCTCCGTCGCCGGCGGACAAGACGCCGGGCACGGTGGTCTCCGTC
>DASYQB010000128.1:0-8586 GCA_036005985.1 Candidatus Methylomirabilota bacterium
TCCCTGATCGCGGCCGGCCTTTACCTCTCCCGCGCCCTCGAGCGCGTGGCCATCGAAGCGCTGGAGTCGCGGCTCACCGTGGCCGGACGCGTGCTTCACGACGAAGCGGTCGCCGCCGTCCAGCCCACCGCTTCCGCCAAGGCGCTCCAGACCTTCGTGGAGCGGGCAACCCGGGCCACGAGCATGCGCGTGAGCCTCATCGCCCCGGACGGACGCGTGCTCGCCGACTCCGAGCGCTCGGGAAGCGCCGTGACCACCATGGACAATCACGCCGACCGTCCCGAGGTCAGGGCCGCCCTGAAGGAACGGGTGGGGACTTCGGTGCGCCGATCGGTCACCCTGGACGCGCCCTTGATCTACGTCGCCCTTCCCTTGACCCAGGGCGGCCGCGTGATTGGCGTTCTCCGCCTCGCCGAGCCCATCAGCGCGGTGACCGCGTCCTACGAGACGCTGCGCAGCGCGGCCCTGGCCGGCGGGGCGGTGGCGTTGCTCGTCGCCCTCGGCATCGGGATCTTCGTGGCCGGGCGTGTCACCCGTCCCGTGGTGGAGATGCAGGACGTGGCCCGGCAGATGAGCGAGGGGCACTTCGACGTGCGCGCTCCCGCCCGCTCGCCCGACGAGATCGGCACCCTCGGCCGCTCCCTGAACGTGATGGCGGGGCGCCTGCGCGAGAAGATCGGCGACCTGGAGCGGGAGCAGGCCAAGGCGACGGCGGTGCTGGACGCCATGGTCGAAGGCGTCATCGCCACCGACGGCCACGATCACATCATCCTCATCAACGAGCGCGCCCGGAGCATCTTCGGGCTGGGGACGGCCCGGGTCGAGCGCCGCCCGCTCCTCGAGGTGGTGCGGAACGTGAACCTCCACGACGTGCTCGTGGCGGGCCGGGACGCCATGGACGGAGGCGTGGTGAGCCGTGAGGTCAAGCTCGCGGAGCCCGCGGACCGCGTGCTGCAGGTCCATGCCGTGGGCCTCAGGTTTCCCGGTGACGAGCGTGGGGTCGTCGTGATTCTCCACGACATCACCGAGCTGCGCCGCCTCGAGCAGGTGCGCACGGAGTTTGTGGCCAACGTGTCGCACGAGCTCCGCACCCCCCTCACGGCCATCCAGGGCTATCTGGAGACCCTCCTCGACGGCGCCCTCGAAGAGCGCGAGCATGCGCGGAAGTTCCTCGAGATCGTCTTCCGCCATACCGAGCGGCTCGGCCGCCTCACCGACGACCTGACGGATCTCTCGAACATCGAGCTCGGGAAGGTATCGTTGCGTCTTGAGCCGACCTCGGTGGCCGAGATCGCGGATTCGGTGGTGGCCATCATCTCGCCCCGGGCCTCCGGAGGGCAGGTGAAGGTCGATGCGAGGCTGCCCGTGGACTTGCCTGATGTCCTGGCGGACCGGGACCGGCTGTCCCAAATTCTGATCAACCTCGTGGACAATGCCGTCAAGTACACGCCCAAGGGCGGGCAGGTCACGGTGGAGGGGCGCGTGGATGCGGCCGGAATGGTCGAGGTGACGGTGCGGGACACCGGGGTGGGTATTCCCAAGGCGGATCTGCCGCGCCTCACGGAGCGCTTCTATCGGGTGGACAAGGCCCGCTCGCGCGATCTGGGGGGCACGGGGCTGGGGCTGGCCATCGTCAAGCACCTGGTGCTCGCCCACGGCGGCGAGCTCGATATCGAGAGCGAGCTGTGGAAGGGGACGAGCGTGCGCTTCACCCTGCCCCGGGGGGTCAGGAGCGCTTCGGCCACTTGATCTTCACGTCGACGCGGGTCCCCCGCTTGCGCTGCCGCACCTCGATGTCGAGGGTCATGAACTCCGCGGTAGCCACCGCCACCTCGGTCTGCCCCGACCGCACCGACAGCTCACCCGAGAGAATGCCCTTCGCCAGCTCCGTGAGGTAGAACGCAGCCGCGTCCCGTCGCGCCCACCCTCGGAAACGTACGGGAACGCTGGAAGCCACTGGGACGGTCATCTCTCCGTGTCGGATCGTCGAAAGTTATCCACCGTGGCGAAGCCCCCGGGTGTCTTGATCTTTCCCTCGAAGGCGCATCTGTTAGCCACCAGTTACCCCAAGTCTGGTGGCGCCAGTATTACAGGACCGTAAATATTGTGTTGCTGGGGAGGAATGGGGACTTCTCGGTGGATAGCGGTGGAAAACTCACAGCGGGGAGGCTGCAGACCGGTCGAAGACTAGCTGGCGGCTCCCTGGACCCGGCCCTGGAGCGTGGCGAAGGAGGCGAGGAGCTCGCGGTCGCGAGGGTAGGTGAGGATCCTCGCCGCCTGGTCGAGCGACACCCACTGGACGGCGTCCACTTCATTGTGCGGCGCGGCCACCCCGGCCGTCGGATACATCATCCAGTAGCGGACGAGCTTGTGGCGTCCCTTGTTGTCGGTGTGCGAGGTGCTGGGTAGCTCGAGGCCGAGCGCGCACCGGAGCCCCGTCTCCTCCTCCACCTCGCGGAGCGCGCACTCCTCGTGCGTCTCGCCGCTCTCGAGCTTGCCTTTGGGGAAGGTCCAGTCCCGCCGATGCGGACGGTGAATAAGGAGCACTTCGAGACGGCCGCTGCGCCTCTGCCGCGAAATCACGCCACCTGCCGCGTGCACGATGGTTGTCGATCGCATAGTCACAGTATGCCGAGCCGCCTCCGGATTCTCCAAGCTCAGAATGCAGCCAAGGGCCGCGCGCAAGCAAGGACGTCGTCGAATCGTCATCGTGCCGTCACGCGGACTCAACACTTCGAGCGGCTTAAGCATCGCTGCCCCCGGACGGCCGGGGGCAGTGGGTAGCCGGACGCTCGAGCGGGCGCTATCCGAGAATCTCCCGCGAGGTGAGCTTGTACTTGACGGCCTCGGGGTCGAGGCTGTCGCGGCGCTCGTTGGCCGTCTCCGCCTGCGGGTACATGAAGAAGGCGATCTGATCGCCCGGAGAGTTCGGCAGCTTGATGTCGGCGGCGTAGTTGTAGGCGAGCCAGTTCATCTCCCAGCCGCCGAAGAGCTTGGCTCGCGCCTTCTGGATCTTGGGATCGTTGAGGGGGGTGCCGCCGTTTTCCTCGAGCACCAGCTTGCGCACGTCGGCCGGATCGACGGGGACCCAGCCGTAGGCGGTGGAGTAGAACTCGGCGCGGCAGTGCTGGCCCTTGCTGATGTCGCCGCCGCGTCCCAGGCTCTTGTACTCGGCGGACTCGATGACCCGCACGCCATAGATGTCGCGCGCGGGCACCCCCACCGACCGGACCATGCCCACGAAGAGCGCGTTGAGGTCCGCGCACTTGCCGCCCAGGTAGCCCGTCTCGAGCAGGGCCTTGATGTCGCCGAGGCCGCAGCCGCGAACCTTGGGGTCGCGGAAGGTATTCTCGACGATCCATTCGTAGACGGCGCGTGCCTTCTCAACGTCCGTGGAAGCTCCCTTGGTCACCTCGAGGGCCTGCTTGCGGACGATCCCGTCGGTCGTGATGAACTTGGTGCCGGCAAGGTATTTCTTGAGCACGGCCTTGTCCTCGGGGACGGGATTGCCCGGCGTGCTCAGGTCGACCGCGCGGTCGCGCGTGGCGAAGCGGGTGACCACTTCGACGGTGGGAGCAGTCTCAGAGGCCGGCCACTCTGCGTAGAAGATGCCCGCGCCGTACTTCTCGTCCCGGAATACACGCATGACGCTCGCATTGCCCGTCCAGCTCTGCCCGAGGCTCTTCTGGTAGTCGGTATCCGGCATGAGAGGCATCGGTATCCATCCGCGCGTGGCGCCCGAGGGCTGCACGATGTCGAGCCGGGACGTCACCTCGAATGTCCGCCATTTCGTTCCGCCGCCCGCCTCTGCGCCGAGCGCAGTGAGCGGTCGTGCGAGGCTCGCTGCCGCCAGGGTCGTCGCCCCGGTCTTGAGAAATGTCCGTCTGTCCATGAATCCCCTTTTGTCGGCTCGCCGATCCCGGCGGCATTCTGAATGGTATCGGGAGAAGCGAAAGAGTCAAATTGGTTATTCCGATGATTTCTCGCCAGTTCATCGAGGTCCTCGATACGGGTCGCGGGACGATTGCCGACATCGGGACTTCACCGACTCGTCATGACCCTGAGACCTCGCCGAGCGAAGATGCACCATGCTCTCTACCATGATCATCCGACCGGCAGTCGGCGCTGACGTCTCCGCGATGTCCGAATTGATCTCGCAGCTCGGCTACCCGGTGAACGGCGAGGCTCTGGTGACCATGCTCGCGCCGCTCCTCGGCGATCGGCGGCAGGCGGTGGTGGTGGCCGAGGAGGCAGATCACGGCATCGTGGCCATGCTCGCGCTGTCCGCTCGGCCTGTCCTGCGGCTGCAGGGATGGGTGGGAAGCGTCGAGGAGCTGGTGGTCCGGCAAGGGCTGCGCGACCGGGGCGTGGGTGATCGCCTCATTCAGTACGCAAAGGGGCTGGCCGCCGAGCGCGGATGGGTACGCCTCGAGATCGCGGTGGCCCGCCGGCGCGAGTCCCATCGCCGCAGCTTCCTCTTCTCGCGCGGTTTCGTCGCTGCGGAGCGCGTGACGTATCGGTGGGGCATGCTCGAGAAGCGGCACCAGGCGCCTCCCGTGCTTCACGCCGAGGGCCGTCCCGAGTTGGTCTAGTCGAACAACACCGCCGCCCTTCCTCGCGCCCGGCCCCTCGAACACGGGGTCCTGAGGGGCGGAAGGTCTCTCGCACGGGAAGGTATAATCCGGTCACCATGAAGCTCTTGATTGTCCGCCACGCCGCCGCCGTGCCTCGGGGCACTCCAGGAGTCACTGACGACGACCGCCCTCTCACGCCCGAAGGAAGGAAGAAGTTCGAGGTGGCGGCGAAGGGGCTCGCCCGCATTGCCGAGCGTCCCGATGTCTTGCTCACGAGTCCTTTGCCTCGGGCGAAGGCGACGGCGGACATAGCCGCCCGAGCGTTCCGGCGTATCGAGCCGCGCACGGAGAAGGCTCTGGCGGGCGAGAGCGTAGAGGACATCATCGTCGCCCTCCAAAGGAGTTCCGCGGCCGAGACGGTGGCGATTGTGGGCCATGAGCCGGTGCTCTCGGCCGTCCTCGCGCATCTGCTGCAAGCGCCCGATCCGGAGCGGCTGGCCTTCAAGAAGGGGGGGGCGGCTCTAGTAGACCTTCCCGAGGGTCCGAAGGCCTCCGGCCAGCTCCTCTGGTTTCTAAAGCCCCGTATTCTAAGAGCTCTCGCCGGCGAGTAGCCTCGCTCAGCCCGGCAAGGGCTGTGATACGATTTGAATCCCGAGGCCGCTTCGTCATCGTTTCGTAACTTGACCTGCTGGGACGGTCAGGACAGGATGCCCGCCGGATGGCAGAGCTCGTAGCCGTCGTCGACCTCGGCTCGACGGCGGTCCGCTTCCTGCTTGCCAGGATCGTTTCGAATTCCGGCTACAAGGTGCTGGTGGAAGAGCGGGTGCCCACACGGCTCGGGGGCGGACGACCCGGCATCCTTCCTCGGGAAGCGATCGACGAGACGCTCAAGGCCGTGCACAAGTTCTTCTCGCGGTACTCCAAGGACGCGTGGGGCCCGCGGGTGGTGGCAGTCGCCACGTCCGCCGTGCGTGAGGCCCGCAATCGGGAGCGGCTCCTCGAACCGCTTCGGCGCAAGGAGGGAATCGAGGTGAGCATCCTGAGCGCGGGGGACGAAGCTCGATTCGGCGTCTACGCCGCGCTCGACAGCCTGTCGTTCAAGGACGGGGTAGTGGCGGATCTCGGAGGGGCGAGTCTCCAGCTGAGCCGCGTGCGGGATCGCAAGGTCGTCTCCACGGCGAGTCTGCCCCTGGGCGCGGTGAGAACCACGGGTCAGTTTCTCCGCCAGCAGCGACCCCGGCCTCGAGAGCTCCAGGCTTTTCGCCTGCGGGTCCGGGGCGAGCTCCAGGGGGCCTTGCCTCCGGCGGGACGGGGCGAGGTAATGGTAGGACTGGGGGGCACGGTGCGCACGCTCGCTAGCATCCACCTCCGGTCGCACTCCGGGGAGCGCAAGCACCGCCACGGGTTGAAGATGCGGCAGTCCGACATCACGGCGATCCGCGAGCGCCTGGAGGGCCTCTCGCAGCGCAAGCGGCGGAAGATCCGCGGGCTCAAGGCGGAGCGCGTGGACATCATCCTCTCGGGAGCGATGGTCATCGAGGAGGCCATGGTCTACGGCGGATACTTGAACCTTGTGGTGTGCACGCGAGGGGTGCGGGACGGGCTTCTTCTCCACGAAACGTTCAACGGCCGAGGGTGATATGGGTCCAGAGGCGTTCGTCAATCGAGAATTGTCGTGGCTCGAGTTCAACCGGCGGGTGCTCGAGGAGGCGCAGGATCCCAAGGTGCCTCTCCTCGAGCGGGTGAAGTTTCTCTCCATCTTCAGCTCGAATCTGGACGAGTTTTTCATGGTGCGCGTGGCCGAGCTGAAGCGCCGCATCTACTCGGGCGATCAGGACGCCGGCCCCGACGGGCTCACCCCCGCGGAGACGATGGTGGCAGTGGTCTCCCGCATTCACGAGTTGGTGGACGAGCAGCATCGCTGCTTCCTGGAGGACATCCAGCCCCTCCTCGCCGCCGAAGGCATCCATCTCCTTCGCCCCAAGGAGGCGAGTGAAGAGCAGCAGCGATTCCTTGAAGAGTATTTCCGGCGCACGCTCCTTCCCGTGCTCACGCCCCTCGCGGTGGACGTCGGCCATCCCTTTCCGTACCTGGGCAATCGCTCCATGTGCCTGGTGGCGTCGATCCGGTCCTCCAAGCCGTCCACGCTGCCCCACACCTCGCTCTCCGTCATCCACATTCCGAGCCAGGTCCTTCCGCGCTTCGTGGCTTTGCCGGACCCGGGTGGCAAATACGTGTTCATGCTGCTGGAGGATGTGATCCGTCTCAACCTGCCCAGCCTCTACAACGGCTACGACATTCTCTCGAGCTACGCGATTCGCGTGACGCGGGACGCCGATCTCCATCCTCAGGGCCGGCCCGAAGACTTGCTCACGAGCATCGAGGAAAGCCTGCGTGAGCGCCGCCTCGGCGCGGCCGTGCGCCTGCAGTACGACGCGGACCTGCCCACCGACCTACTCCGGATGCTCCTCGACGAGCTGGAGCTGGCCCCCGAGGACCTCTACGAGGGCGAAGGCTTCACGGCCTTTTCCGACCTGTTCCAGCTCTACGCGGCGGTGGATGTCCCGCGGCTCAAGGATCGGCCGTTGCCTCCGCACACGGTGCCCGCCTTTGAGCGCGCGCCGGACATCTGGAGCGCAATCCGGGCCGGCGATGTGCTCGTGCACCACCCGTATCAGACGTTCGACGCGGTCACCCGCTTTGTCCGGGAGGCGGCCGTCGATCCCAAGGTGCTCGCGATCAAGATGACCTTCTACCGGGTGAGCCCCGCCTCCCCCATAGCTCACGCCCTGCGCACCGCCGTCGAGCACGGCAAGGAAGTGGCGGTGCTCGTGGAGCTGCAGGCCCGCTTCGACGAAGAGGCGAACATCGGCTGGGCGCGCGCCCTGGAAGAAGTGGGGGCTCATGTCGTCTACGGGGTGGCGGGCTTCAAGACCCACTGCAAGGCCTGCCTGGTCGTTCGTCAGGAGGCGGGCGGCATTCGCCGCTACTGCCATCTCGCCACCGGCAACTACAACGTCCGGACAGGTGGACTGTATGGCGACATCGGGATCTTCACCAGCCGGGAGTCTTTCGGGGAGGACCTGACCGAGCTCTTCAATCTCCTCACCGGGTACACGCGCCCGCGCGGCTTTAACCATCTGATCCTCTCGCCCGACAGCCTGCGTGAGAAGCTGATCGAGCGGATCCGGCGCGAGACCAATCACGCTCGGGGGGGGCGCCCCGCGCGAATCATCGCAAAGATGAATGGGCTGGTGGATCGCCGCCTCATCGAGGAGCTGTACGAAGCGAGCGGCGCCGGAGTGCGCATCGACCTGATCGTGCGCGGCATCTGCTGCCTGCGCCCTGAAGTGCCCGGGCTATCGGAGAATATCCGCGTCATCTCCATCATCGACCGCTATCTCGAGCACGCCCGCGTGTTCTCCTTCGAGAACGCGGGTGAGGTGGAATATCTGCTCGCCTCCGCGGACTGGATGCCCCGGAACCTGGATCGACGAGTCGAGATCGCCTTCCCGGTCCTCGATCCGAAGCTCCAGGCCCAGGTACGGGAGATCCTCGAGGTCCAGCTCGCGGACACGGTGAAAGCGCGCCGCATCCTGCCCGACGGCAGCTCGGTACGGGTACAGGCAGACGGGCGGCCCTCTCTCCGCTCTCAAGAGAGGCTGTACGACCTGACGGGGGCGGGCGGAGTCATCCCCACGTAGCCTCGCCGCGCGCCCCGGCCAGTTCACGCAGGATTTACCGCGCCGTCATGGTCCTGTAACGCCCCTTCACCACACTCTCGCCATGACAACACGAGCCATGGGAGAGCTGGAATCCGGAACGGTCACGAGACGCCGCGGCACCCCGTCCCTCCTGTCCGCGCCGCCCAAGAGCGGAGCGAGTGTTCTTGTGGTCGAGGACGAGCAGGACGTCGCCGAGCTCCTTCGCTACCACCTCACCAAGGAAGGCTACGAGGTCGCCCTCGTGGGCAACGGCGCGGACGCCCTCAAGCGGGCGCGCGAGATCAAGC
>DASYQB010000129.1:0-9657 GCA_036005985.1 Candidatus Methylomirabilota bacterium
CGAAGCCGAGCGCCTCCGCGCGCTCCGCGTAGGCGTAGAGTCCCTTGACGTCTGGAACCTCGCCCGGTCCGACGAAATTCCTGATCGCGAGCCCGAATTGCGTCACATCGCTCCTCTTCTAACCCCTCTCCCCTCAGGGGAGAGGGCAGGGTGAGGGGTGGTCTAAAGGAACTGCCGAGCCGGATCCAGCATGCGCAGTATCTCCAGCTCCTCATCGGTCGGCGGCTTGGTGGTGGTCAGCGTGTCTGACACGTGCACATCGAACCCGGTATTCGTCTTCACGTCGTCGACGCTCACTCCCGTGTGCAGCGCTTCGAGGCGCATCTGCCGGCTCTCCGGATCGAACCCGAAGACCCCCATGGTGGTGACCACGCGTCCCACGCCGCCGAAGAGCAGCCCGCTCTTCCGTCTCGCGTCCCGTCCCGAGAGCCAGCCCGGGCTGGTGATGAAGTCCACGGTGTCCGAGAAGCGACGCTTCTCGTGCACGGTGAGGATGATGACCTCGCGACACAGCGAGATGATGTCGTTGGCCCCACCCGTGCCGGGCAGGCGCACCTTCGGCTTGTCGTAGCTGCCGCCGATGGCGCTCGTGTTGAGGTTGCCGTAGCGATCGATCTGGGCGCCCCCGATGAAGCCCACGTCGAGAAAGCCGCGCTGGGCGAGGAGGAAGGCGTCGGTGATCCCGGGCAGCATCTGGGCGCGATAGGCCGCGCGCATCTCGTTGGTCGAGATGGGGAGCGAGCCCGGCTTCCACTTGGGACCCACGATGCCTCCCTCGATCACCATGGTGAGGAGCGGGGCGTGCATGCGCTGGGCGAGGCCCGAGGCGAGCATGGGCGCGCCCACCCCCGCGAACACCGTGGTGTTGTCCTTGAGCTCGCGCGAGCCCATCACGGCGAGCAGCTCGTTGGGCGTGACGCCGTGGGCGTGTCCGCTCACGACACGAGCTCCCGGCCGCGCCGCCCCGCGTCCGCGAGGGCGGTCTCCCCGAACAGCGAGAGGTATTCCACATGGGTGGGGGGACCGTAGACGTAGCGGTCGAGGTAGGCCTGCACGCCGGCCGCGCCGTGCCGGTTGATGCCGTCGACATATTCGGAGAAGTGGTCGGGATCGGCGTCGTAGAGCCCGTAGCACTCGTGGGGATAGGAGCCATACGGCACGTGCACGAGGGCGTCCACCGCGAAGCCGGGGATGACCGTGCGATCCGGATGGAGGCGGATCTCTTCCTCGGAGACGATCTCTTCCGCCGTGACGAGCACGGTGGCCGCGGCCCGCGCGATGTCCGCGTCCATGTGCGGATAGCCGTCGATCTGGCAGTTGCCGAAGCGATCCGCCCGGTGCACGTGGAGGAGGGCCACGTCGGGGAAGAGGGCGGGCACGGCCAGGAGCTTCTCGCCCGTATACGGACAGTCGATGATCTTGGAGCCGCCCACGTCCACCAGGCTCGAGCCCATCATGGTCAGGGAGGGCAGGAACGGCACGCCCATGGCCGCCGCGCGGAAGCGCAGGCCCAGGGCGAGATGGCTCCATTCCTCCATGGGCACCCGTCCCGACTCGACATACTCGCGGTGGATCTTCGACAGGCCCCAGGGCAGGCCGATGCCCATCCACGAGGTGACGATCTTGTCCACCGCGCCTGCCACCATGCACCACTCGCCCTCGTAGCACATGAGGTTGCGCGAGATGCTGAGGCCGGTGGGGCGACGGCGGAGGAGGGCGCGCACGAGGGCGAGCGGGGTGCGTGAGAAGAGGCAGCCGCCGAAGGTGACGTGGTCGCCGTTCTTGACGCGCGCCACCGCGTCGTCGATCGTGGTCAGCTTCTCGCCGGCGGACTTCGCCTTCCCTTCGAGGCGGTGCCGGGCCGCCTGGAAGTCGTACTCGCGGCGGGAGATCGTCACCCGATGATCTCCCAGGCCTTCTGATAGCGGTCGAGCTGCTCCACGGTGTGAGGATCGAGCGGGTGGTCGCGCTCGGGGATGTCCACGTGCTTGTCTTCTCCGCACAGCGGGGTGGTGAAGTAGCGCTGGCCCGTGTCGTTGATGATGGTGACGATGGAGGGCAGCTCCGGGTGGCGCCGCGCGAGCTTGAGGGCGGCCGCCACGTTGCAGCCGCTCGAGATGCCGCAGAAGATGCCCTCCTCCCGGGCGAGGCGCCGGGCGGTGGTGACGCTTTCCTCGGTGGTGGTGGTGATGATGCCGGTGAGCTGGGAGACGTCGAGATTGCGCGGGACGAATCCGTCGCCGATGCCCTCGATGCCGTGGTGGCCCCACGCGCGCTTCGACAGGAGCGCACACTCTGCGGGCTCCACCGCGTAGAGCTTCACCGCCGCATCGTGCTGACGCAGGTAGCGCCCCACTCCGGTGAGGAGCCCGCCCGATCCCTGGGAATCCACGAAGGCGCCGATGCGGCCGTCCATCTGCTCACGGATCTCCGGCCCCGTGGTCAGGATGTGGGCCTCGACGTTGTCCGTGTTGTCGAACTGCCCCGGGACCCAGTAGCGCGCAGGGTCGCCGGCGCGGATCTCCTGGAGCTTGTGGAGCGAGAGATCCACGTCGCTCTCGCCGCCCTTGGTGAAGACGAGATCGGCGCCGTAGGCGCGCATGATCTTCTTCCGCTCCTCGCTCATGCCCTCGGGCATCACGATGGTGCAGGGATAGCCCTTGACGGCAGCGACCCACGAGCAGGCGATGCCCGCATTCCCCGTCGAGCACTCGAGGACGCTCATGCCGGGCTTGAGGTCACCTCGCGCCTCGGCGCGCTCGAACATGTGGAGATAGATGCGGTCCTTGAGGCTGCCCGTGGCTCCGTACCACTCGACCTTCACGTAGATGGCGGGCTTGATCTCTGCCGTCACGCGGTTGAGCTTGACCAGCGGGGTGCGTCCAACCGCGGCGGCAATGGAGGGGAGCGCGCGCGTGTAGCGGGTCCATTCGGGAGTCGTCATAGAGTCGGCAGTTTAGCATTTCTCCGCGTGGGCGGCGACCCCGGAGCCCTTCACACGCTCGAGGCCGCGCGATTTGGTAAGCTCACGGGCCTGAAGGCTCGATGCCCGCTTCGACTGAAGGAGCAAGCGGGAGTGCACTCGCGCGGATCATTGCACTGATGTCCCCCAAGGAGGCGGTATGCCCGTGAAGCCCGAAGACGTGGGTCTCTCGTCGTCGCGCCTGGCCAGGATCGGCGACCACATGAAGCGCTACATCGACGCGGGGAAGATCGCGGGCACCATGACCCTGGTGGCCCGGCGAGGGCAGGTGGCCTATCTGGAGCCGCAGGGGCATCTCGAGATCGAGCGGCGGCGTCCCGTGACCGCCGACGCCGTCTGGCGCATCTACTCCATGACCAAGCCCATCACCAGCGTGGGCCTGATGATGCTCTACGAGGAAGGGCGCTTCCAGCTCGACGACCCCGTGCACCGCTTCATTCCGTCGTGGCAGAACCTGCGCGTCTTCGTGGGCGGCAACCACCCCACGTTCAAGACGGCCTCGGTGGAGCGCCCCATGACCATCCGCGATCTCCTGAGCCACACCTCGGGCCTGACCTACGGCTTCATGGAGCGGACCAACGTGGACGCCGCCTATCGCAAGCTCGGCGTGGCCGACCAGACGCGGAGCGGCTACACGCTCCAGGACATGGTGGAGACGCTCGCCGAGCTGCCGCTCGAGTTCTCACCGGGCACGCGCTGGAACTATTCCGTGGCCACCGACGTGATCGGCCATCTGATCGAGGTGATCTCCGGGCAGCGGCTCGATGCCTATCTTCGTGAGCGCATTCTCGAGCCGCTGGGCATGCGCGACACGGGATTCGTGCTGGAGGACGAGCAGGTGGCGCGCTTCGCCGCCAACTACGAGCGGCAGGGCGACGGCAGTCTCAAGATGATCGACAACCCGGAGCAGAGCAGCTATCGCAAGCGCAGCTTCTTGTCGGGGGGCGGCGGGCTCCTCTCGACGGCCCGGGATTACTTCCGCTTCACGTCCATGCTGCAGAACATGGGCGAGCTGGACGGCGTTCGGCTCCTCGGGCGCAAGACCGTGGAACTGATGACCATGAACCACCTCCCCGGCGGCCAGGACCTGACCGATCTGGCCCAGGCCGGCATGTTCACGGAGACTGCCTACGCGGGCGTGGGCTTCGGCCTGGGCTTCTCCGTGCAGCAGTCTCCGGCGCGGGCGCAGATCCTCGGGTCGCCAGGCGAGTTCGCGTGGGGCGGAGCGGCCAGCACCGCCTTCTGGATCGATCCCGCGGAGGATCTCATCGTCATCTTCATGACGCAGCTCATGCCGTCGTCGTCATATCCGCTGCGCCGCGAGCTGCGCGTGCTGACCTATGCGTCCCTGGTCGACTGAGACCGGGAAAGGAGACCTGCGATGAGCCGAGCCCGGCTGAACGGCGTCGAGATCGACTACGAGGTGTCGGGAAGCGGGCCTCCCGTGCTCCTCAGCCACGGGTACTCGGCCACGCGCCACATGTGGGACGGTCAGCACCGTGCCTTCAACGACTACCAGGTCATCAGCTGGAGCATGCGCGGGCACGGGCAGACGGAGAGCCCCGGCGATCCTTCGAAATACTCCGCCGATCTCACCGTGGCCGACATGGCGGCCCTCCTCCGGCACGTGGGAGCCAAGCGCGCGGTGATCGGCGGTCTCTCGCTCGGCGGCTACGCCTCGCTGGGCTTCTATCTCGCCCATCCGGAGATGGTGCGGGCCCTCGTCATCTGTGATTCGGGACCCGGCTATCGCAACGCGGAGGCGCGCGCCGCCTGGAACCAAGGCGCCCACGAGCGGGCGGCCGAGCTGGAAAGCCGCGGGCTCGACGCCCTCAGCGGCCGGAGTCGCGAGATGCGCGAGGCCATGGGCGAGCACCGCTCGGCCCAGGGCCTCGCCCACGCCGCGCGTGGCATGCTGGCCCAGGAAGGTTCGCAGGTGATCGACGGGCTGGCTGGCGTGCAGGTGCCCACGCTGATCATCGTGGGCGATCAGGACCAGCTCTTCATCGCTCCCTGCGAGTACATGGCGAAGAAGATCCCCGGCGCGCGGCTCGAGGTGATCGCGGGCGCCGGGCACTCGTCCAACCTGGATCAGCCGGAAGCGTTCAACCGGGTGCTGCGCGACTTTCTCGACGGGCTGCCCGCTTAACACATGCTGAAACTCCTGCAGGCCTTTTTCAGCGGTCTGCTAGATGCCGGTGCCGAAGCCTCCCGCCGCGCGCACCGTGGCGCCTTCACCCATGTGCATGGCGGAGTGCATGACCACGATGCTGCTCAGGACGGCGCGGCGCGGGCGGCCCGTCATGCCCTTGACGAGGGCCTCGGTGCGCGCGCCGAAGCAGCCGAGGGCGCCCGCGCGCTCGGCCGCGGCCGCCTCCACCTCGCCCTCCCAGTCCTTGGTCTCGTAGGCGCCCACGATCTCTCGCGTGCGCTGCCCCACGGCGTCGCGGTAGTCCTTGAGAGCGGCGATGTCCACGGTGGTGCTCAGCTCGGCGACCTCGGCCTTGCTCATGCCGATGCCGAAGTCGGGTCGGGCGATCTTGAGACGGGGCGCCCAGCCGTCGTCGAACACCTGGTTGCGTCCGTTGACGATGACGTTGGCCATGATGTCTTCGGCGCGGGCGATATGCCACATGATCCACGCCAGCGAGTTCAGGTCCTCGCGCGGGCGCACCCGCATCTGGTCGTCAGTGAGACCGGCGAAGGTTCGCTCGGCCAGGGAGGCCTTGTTGCCGCCCACGGCGGCGGAGTGCACTACGCTGTGCTCTTCGAGGAGAAGGTCGCGCGCGTCCATGCTGATGGGTTCCTCCTGGTATGCGGGGTTGTTGCCAGCGGCAAAGGCCGGCGCGGCAGAGAGTACCACTAGCCTTGGGTGATCACGACCGTATGGTACGCGAGACGGGCGGGGCCTGTCGTCGGGGCCGGGGTGCGCTCCCCACACCACGCTGAGTCGCACTCCGCGCCACCACTCGGGGCTCACCACGAGATCGTGGTTCTCCGCTTCGATTGCACGCAGAAGATACGGGTGTGGGGAGCGCACCCCGGCCCCGACGCCACCCGCCCGGTTGTGCGCACGTGAGCGGTTTAGGCGTGGTGGGGCGCTCGCACTCGGCTGTTCCGTGAAGTGATGACGGGAGGGTTGATGGCCAAGGGAGAATTTCCGGCGGCGCTCACGCGCTGAGCGATCTCTGGACAGCCGCGCGGCCTGTTGGTATGGTCGGGCGGTTCATGGGCGCGAAACTCTTCGGAGCCTCGGTACGTCGCACGGAAGACCCCCGCTTTCTCCGCGGCGACGGCCGCTACGTCGACGACATCAAGCTCCCGGGCATGCTCCACGCGGCGTTCGTCAGGAGCCCGCACGCGCATGCCCGGATCGTCTCCGTGAAGACGGCAGGGGCGGGCCGTCTCCCCGGCGTGATCCACGCCTTCTCCTTCGCCGATCTCGAGCGCTGGATGAAGCCGCTGCCCCTCTTCGGCGCCATACCGCCGGGGCTCGCCGCGCGGGTGGCCGTGACGATGAAGCAGGTGCCGCAGCTCGCCATGGGGCGCGACCGCGTGCTCTTCGTGGGTGAGATCGTGGCCATGGTGCTGGCGGAGAGCCGCGCCCTCGCCGAGGACGGCGCGGAGCTGGTCGAGGTCGCGTACGCCCCCTTGCCAGTGGTGACCGACATGGTTGCGGGCGCCGAGGCGGAAGCGCCCGTGCTTCACCCGGAATGGGGCGACAACGTCGCCGTCTTCTTCCAGACCGGCTTCGGCGATGCCGACGCCGCGTTCTCCACCGCCGAGGTGACGGTGCGCCAGCGCTTCGATATCCAGCGCTATGTCGGCATGCCCATCGAGACGCGCGGCGTGGTCGCGCAATGGGACGCGCGCGACGGCTCGCTCACCACGTGGAACGGCACCCAGGTCGTCCACTTCGTCCAGCAGGGGCTGGCGGCGGCGCTCGGCCTGCCCTCGCACAAGATTCGCGTCATCGCGCCGGACGTGGGCGGCGGCTTCGGCACCAAGGCCAACGGCTACCCGGAGGACTTGCTGATCCCCGCCGCGGCGATCGCGGCGCGACGGCCGGTCAAGTGGACGGAGGACCGGCGCGAGCATATGATGGCCGCCGCCCACGCACGGCACCAGGTGCACGATATCGAGATCGCCGCGCGGCGCGACGGTACCATGCTCGCCGTGCGCGACCGGATCTGGCTCGATCTCGGCGCGTACAACTCCTGGGGCATCGTGCTGCCCTACAACACCGTGGCCCACCTCCTCGGCCCGCATCGCGTGCCCAATCTCCGCATCGAGTGCCGCGGCGTGGTGACCAACAAGACCCCGAACGCGCCCTATCGCGGAGCGGGCCGGCCGGAGACGGTCTTCGCCATGGACCGCATCGTGGACTGCCTTGCCCGCGAGCTCTCCATGGATCCGGCAGACCTCCGGCGGAGGAACTATCTCTCCGAGGCCGACCTGCCCTACGAGATCGACCTGCCGTATCGCGACGGCAACCGGCTCGTCTACGACAGCGGAGACTTCAAGGCCGGCCTCGAGGCGGCCCTCGCCGCCGTGGGCTACGACGCGCTTCGCGCGGAGCAGCAGGAGCTGCGCGCCCAGGGCGTGTATCGGGGCATCGGCCTCTCGGGCTACGTGGAAGGCACGGCCATCGGGCCCTACGAAGGCGCCACGGTGAGGCTCGACGCGGCGGGGCGAGCGGTGGTGGCCACGGGCGCCTGCAGCCAGGGGCAGGGGCACGAGACGTCCTTCGCTCAGATCGCCGCCGATGCTCTGGGCATTCCCCTCGACTGGGTCACCGTGGTGGGCGGGGACACCGCGGCCATTCCGTTCGGGGTGGGCACTTTCGCCTCGCGGAGCGCGGTGAACGCGGGCAGCTCCATTCACGTGGCGGCGGGCCGGGTGCGCGACAAGCTCGTGGCCGCGGCGGGCGCGCTGCTCGAGGCGGCGCCTGCGGACATCGAGATCGCCGACGGCGCGGTCTCCGTGCGCGGGGCGCCCGCCACGTCGATTCCACTTGGGCGGCTCATCCAGGCGGCGATTCCCACGTTCGCGAAGCCGGGGGTCGCCTCGCCTGATTTCGAAGCCACCGTGTACCATCACCAGCCCACGGTGACCTACACGAGCGCGGTGCACGTGGCGCAGGTGGAGGTCGACACGGGAACGGGCGCGGTGAAGCTCCTCCGCTACCTGGTCGCTCACGACTGCGGCCGGCTCATCAATCCGCTCATCGTGGAAGGGCAGATCCACGGGGGAGTCGCCCAGGGCG
The DNA here is from genome assembly GCA_036005985.1 of Candidatus Methylomirabilota bacterium. Classification (GTDB taxonomy): domain Bacteria; phylum Methylomirabilota; class Methylomirabilia; order Rokubacteriales; family CSP1-6; genus AR37. Next base: position 8,250 of record DASYQB010000129.1, read on the forward strand.
TGGGCGGCGCGCTCCTCGAAGAGCTGGTCTACGACGAGCAGGGACAGCTCCTCACCGGCACCTTCATGGACTATCTCGTGCCCACGTCCATGGAGCTGCCGCCCATCGAGACCGTGCATCTCGAGTACCCGTCGACGCGCAATCCGCTGGGCGTCAAGGGCGTGGGCGAAGGCGGCGCCATCTCGCCGCCCGCCGCCATCGCCAACGCCGTGGAAGACGCGCTCGCTCCCTTCAATGTTCGGGTGACGCGCACGCCCCTCGGACCGTCCGTGGTCCTGGGCCTTCTCGAGGGGGCGAAGAAGCAGTGAAGCCCGCGCCGTTCGAATACGTCGCCGCGGAGAGCGCGGGCGAGGCCGTGGAGGCGCTCGGCCGCTTCGGAGACGAGGCCAAGGTGCTCGCGGGAGGCCAGAGCCTCATTCCCATGATGGCCCTCCGCCTCGCGCGCCCCTCGGCGCTGGTAGACATCAACCGCTGCCGCGATCTCGAGGGGCTGGCGGAGTCCGGCGGCACGCTCACCATGGGTGCCCTCGCGCGGCAGCGCGATCTCGAGCGCTGGTCGGTCGCGCGCTCGCCGCTCTTCCGCGAGGTGCTGGCTGCGGTGGCCCACGCGCCCATCAGGAATCGCGGCACCGTGGTGGGGAACATCGTCCACGGCGATCCCGCCTCAGAGCTGCCCGCGCTCCTCCTCTGTCTCGACGGCTCGGTGACGACGCGGGGCAGGGCAGGCGAGCGCACGATCCCCGCGGACAAGCTGTACCTTGCTCCCCTCACCACGTCCCTCGCGGCGGAGGAGCTGGCCACCACGGCGCGCTTCACCCTGCCGCCCGCCGGCTCCGGCTGGGGCTTTGCCGAAGTGGCCCGCCGCCACGGCGACTTCGCGCTCGTGGGATGCATCGCGGTGCTGGCGCTCGATGGTGCCGGATCGGTATCCCATGCGCGATTGGGCTTCTTCGGAGTGGGCGGCACGCCGCTCAGAAGCGCGGCGGGCGAGTCGGTTCTCGTCGGACGCGAGCCCACAGCGGCCCGGCGCCTCGAAGCGGCCCGGGCCGCTGCGTCCGCCCTGTCCCCCGACGGCGACATCCACGCCTCGGCCGCCTACAGAAAAACGGTGGCCGCGGTGCTCGCGGAGCGGGTGCTCGCCGCCGCCCTCGATCGCTGCGGGAAGCCCGCATGAAGCGCGGGGTGCGCGTGAGGATCAACGGCAAGGACTACCAGCGCGAGGTGGACGTGCGGTCCACCCTCGCCGACTTCCTGCGTGACGATCTCGACCTCACGGGCACCCACGTCGGGTGCGAGCACGGGGTGTGCGGCGCCTGCACCGTGCTCCTCGACGGCGAGCCCGTGCGCTCCTGTCTCATGCTGGCCGCGCAGGTGGACGGCCACGAGGTGGCGACCATCGAGGGGGTCG
>DASYQB010000130.1:0-4306 GCA_036005985.1 Candidatus Methylomirabilota bacterium
AACGCCCGGTTCGTGGTGACGCAGATGAAGGCGGGGGAGAGACTCCTCCGCTCGTGGAAGGACGGCCCGGCCAAGATCAAGGGCTATCTCGAGGACTACGCCAGGGTGGGCGTGGGCCTGCTCGCGCTCTACGAGGCGACGTTCGATCGCCGCTGGCTCGACGAGTCGCGGCGGCTCGCCGAGCAGGCCTTGGTCCTTTTCTGGGAGGAAGGCGAGGGCATCTTCTTCGACACGGGCACCGATCACGAAGCGCTGGTGGTGAGGCCGCGCAACCTCTTCGACAACGCGGTGCCCTGCGGCACCTCCGTGACCATCGAGTGGCTGCTGAAGCTCGCGGTGTTGTTCGGCGACGAGCGGTACGAGGCGGTGGCGGTCAAGGCCCTCCGCCCCATGGCCGATCTCATGACCCGCTATCCCTCGGGCTTCGGGCGCTATCTCTCTGCGCTGGATTTTCACCTGGGGCCGGTGGCCGAAGTCGCGCTGGTCTGGCCCGAGGGCGCGGACGCCGCGTCACTGACCGCCACCGCCTTCCAGGGCTACCGGCCGAATCGGCTCGTGGTGGGCGCCCCCGCCGGCTCGCCCGCCGCGAAGGGGCTGCCACTTCTCGCCGACCGCCCCGCCGTGGAGGGCAAGCCTACCGCGTACGTCTGCCGTCGCTACGTTTGCCAGCTCCCCGTGACAGATCCCACTGCGCTGGCTGGCCAACTCGACGCTGGGGTATAATTCGACACGCGGCGCTGGGGGAGGTCTCCTGAGAACCGGGTGCGGCCCGGGACCCCTCGAACCTGCACTGGGTAATTCCAGCGAAGGGAAAGCGACCGCGGGACCAGAGTCCCTACCCACCGCACCCGTCGAGGTGCGGTTTTTTTATGGTGGTGAGCGTCAACGGCAATGAGATGCAGCTGCCCGAAGGGCTCAACGTAGACGGGCTGCTCGACCATCTCAAGGTGAAGCGCGAGTACACGGCGGTCGCCATCAATCGCGAGATCACGCCGAAGGCGCATTATGCCGACACCCACCTCAAGCACGGGGACAAGATCGAGATCGTCAGGCCGATGGGTGGAGGCTAGCAAGGAGGAGACATCATGTACGACACGTCGCTATGGCTGGGTGGCAAAGAGTACAAGTCGCGCCTCATCGTGGGCACGGGGAAGTACCCGTCCTTCGAGAACATGCGCGAGGCCATCGAAGCATCAGGAGCGGAGATCGTCACGGTGGCCGTACGGCGCGTCAGCCTGCCCGGCCAGGGCGAGTCGCTCCTCGACTACATCGACACGAAGAAGTACACGCTGCTACCCAACACCGCGGGCTGCTATACCGCCGACGAGGCCCTCCGCACGTGCTACCTGGCGCGCGAGGCGGGGCTGGGCAGCTTCGTCAAGCTCGAGGTGATCGGAGACTCGCGCACCCTCTTCCCCGACGCGGAGGGACTGCTCGAGGCCACGCGCACCCTCGCCCGCGAGGGCTTCAGCGTTCTTCCCTATACGAACGACGACCCGGTGCTCGCCAAGAAGCTCGAGGACGCGGGTGCGGCGGCCGTGATGCCGCTCGGGGCGCCCATCGGCTCCGGCCTGGGCATCCGCAATCCATACAACATCAAGATCATCCTGGAGACCGTCACCGTGCCCGTCATCGTCGACGCCGGAGTGGGCACCGCCTCGGACGCGGCCATCGCCATGGAGCTGGGTTGCGACGGCGTGCTCATGAACACTGCGATCGCGGGGGCCAAGGACCCCGTGGCCATGGCCACGGCCATGAAGCTGGCCATCGAGGCGGGCCGGCTCGCCTTCAAGGCCGGCCGCATCGGGAAGAAGCTCTATGCCACCGCGTCGTCGCCGATCGAGGGCGTGCCGGATTGGTCAACAAGCTAGGCTTCTCACTCTGCCTCGTCACGAATCGCTCGCAGGTCGCGGGCTCCCTCGAGGGAGCCGTTGAGACATGCCTCGAGGCCGGGCTCAAGGCCGTACAGCTTCGAGAGAAGGACCTCGACGTCCGTGATCTCCTCTCCCTGGCCGGCCGGCTCCGTGAGTCGACCCGCCGTCACGGGGCGAGGCTCTTCGTGAACGACCGGGCGGACGTGGCCCTCGCGGTGGGCGCGGACGGCGTGCAGCGAACCGGCACCTCTCTCCCCGTGTGGGCCCTCAGATCGATCAGCCCGTCAGGCTTCCTGATCGGGGCCTCCGTGCATTCCATGGCGGAAGCGCGGACCGCCGAGCCGGAAGGCGCGGACTTCCTCCTCTTCGGACCGGTCTACGATACCGCCTCCAAGCGACAGTATGGTCCAGCCCAGGGCCTGGCGGCTCTGGAGCGCGTCACGTCGGCGGTGCACGTGCCCGTCTTCGCGGTGGGCGGTATCACGCGCGAGCGCGTGCCCGAGGTGATGAGGGCCGGCGCCTCGGGCGTGGCGGGGATCGGGGCCATCCTCGGCGCGGATCGGCCCGCGGAGGTGGTGACCGAATTCCTCGACCGGCTGGGCGGAGCGTGATGCCAATTCCTCACAAAGGAGACCTGATGCCCACACTCGACGACGTCAAGCGCGCAGTCTGCGAGACCATCGATCGGCAGAGCGAGAAGATCGTCACCGTCGGCGAAACGATCCGCAAGAGTCCCGAGCTGGGCTTCAAGGAATTCAAGACCTCGCGCCTGGTCGAGGAGACCATGCGGGAGATTGGCCTTCAGCCGAAGGGCGGGTTGGCCATCACGGGCGTGCGTGGCGAGGCGCGCGGCAAGGCCGATGGGCCCACCTTCGCGCTGCTCGGCGAGCTGGATGGCCTCGTGGTGGCCGGACATCCGGTGGCGGATCCGCAAACGGGCGCCGCGCACGCCTGTGGCCACAATGCCCAGGTGGCGGGAATGCTGGGGGCGGCCATGGGTCTGGTCGGGGCCAAGGCATTCGAGCACCTCGCCGGACGCGTGGTCTTCTTCGCCGTGCCTGCCGAGGAGTACGGCGACGTCGCCTGGCGCGTGGAGCAGGCGCGGGCGGGGAAACTCGAATTCCTCGGTGGCAAGCCCGAGCTGCTCCGTCTCGGCCACTTCGACGACGTGGACATGGCCATGATGATCCACCTCACGCCGCAGCGTGAATATCGGAAGGCGGGCGTGGCCGCGTCCAACAACGGCTGCATCGTGAAGACCGTGCGCTATATCGGCCGGGCTTCCCACGCGGGAGGAGCGCCCCATCTCGGTATCAACGCGCTCTACGCCGCGCAGATCGGGCTCTCGGCCATCAACGCCATTCGCGAGACCTTCCGGGACGAGGATTCCATCCGCGTGCATCCCATCATCACCCACGGCGGCAGCCAGGTGAACGTCATCCCCGGCGATGTGCGCATCGAGACCTACGTGCGGGGCAAGAGCGTGGAGGCGATTCTCGACGCCAATGTCCGGGTGGACCGCGCCCTCAAGGCGGGAGCCCTCGCCCTGGGCGCCCAGGTCGAGATCGAGACGCTGCCCGGCTATCTGCCGCTCTTCAATCACGAGGGAATGAGCAAGTACTTCGTGGCCAATGCCTCCGCCCAACTCGGCGCCGACAATGTGACACAGATGGGACACCGGAGCGGGTCGACGGACATGGGCGACATCTCCCACGTCATGCCCACGCTGCATCCGTATATCAGCGGCGCGTCGGGCAGCGGCCACGGGGCCGACTACAAGATCACCGATCCGAAGCTCGCCTACGTGGAGAACGCCAAGCAGCTCGCCCTCATGGCCGTGGACATGCTCTGGGACGGCGCCAAGAACGCCAAGGGCATCATCGCGGACTTCAAGCCGCGCCTGAGCAAGGAGGCGTATCTCTCCTTCCAGCGCGGCATCAACAAGACCGAGCTCTACGACGGCGCGAAGTAGCCCCAAGAGGCGTCCACCAGGAATGCCTCGACCACGGTGCCCGTCACGGGCCGCCTCATGACCCGGACGAGCGACGTGGTGGTGGTGGGCGGCGGCGTCATTGGTCTGGCCGTGGCGTACTACCTGGGCCGCGAGAAGGTCCAGGTGACGCTCGTGGAGCGCGGGGCCATCGGGCGCGAGGCTTCGTGGGCGGCCGCGGGTTACCTGTCGTTCCAGGGGAGCAGCAATCGTCCCGGTCCGCGCCTCGAGCTCACGCGAACCAGCGCCCGGATGTACGAAGGCTGGATCCGGGAGCTCGGCGAGCTGACACCCGCCGACACGGGCTTCTGGCGGTGTGGCCTCCTCGAGCTCAGCCTTAACGAAGCCGAGGTCGAGGAAGCGCACGGGCTGGCGGCCTGGCAGCGCGAGGCTGGCTACTCGGTGGAATGGCTGGATGCCGCGACCGTGCGGAAGCGTCAGC
>DASYQB010000131.1:0-6216 GCA_036005985.1 Candidatus Methylomirabilota bacterium
CTCCTCGCTTCACACCGGCTGCGCCCCCCGCCAGGAAGGCGATCTTCGATCCTCGCGCCCCGGGGCGGGGCACGTCGTCGATGACGCGGAGCCCGGCCGCGCGGGCGTCGCGCATGGCCTCGTCGATGTCGGCGACGCGGAGGGCGATGTGATGCAGCCCTTCTCCGCGTCTCGACACGAACTTCGCGATGTTCCGCTGGTCGATCACCTTCTGATCGCCGGCGGGCATCCGGTCCTCGAGGAGCTCGAAGTCCGTGTCGCCCACCCGGGCGAAGGCCGCACGGAGGCCGCCGTAGGGGTCCTTCTCGTGGATGTCGTGGATCTCGAGGCCCAGCTTGTCGCCGAAGATCTCGATGTGCCGGCCCAGGTCCGCGGAGGCCATGCCGATGTGATCGATGCCGGGGATGCGCATGCTCACTCCTCCGGCTGGCGCGGATTCTCGAGATCGAGAGCGGCGATGAGCCGTCCGAACCCGATGAACTGTCCCGTGACGAGGCCGAGCTCGATGATTTCCTGATCCGTGAAATGGGCACGCAGCTCGGTGAAGAAGCGGTCGTCGAGCTGGTGATGATTCTGGGCCATCAGGGTAGCGAAGCGAAGGGCCATCGTCTCCCGCGCGGTAAAGTTGCCCCGCTCGAAGTCGGCGAGCGCCGCCACCATGTCCTCCGTCATGCCCTGCCGCACCGCCGGTGCGGCCCGCGACTTCTTTCAGGTGGCGCAGTCGTTGAGGGCGGCGATCTTGAGCCGCACCAGCTCCTTGAGCTTGGCGTCGAGCACACCCTCCAGCCGAAGGGGAGCGTAGAACTTCCAGTACGCCTTGAAGGCGTCGGGCAGATGGCCCATGGCCTGGAAGATGGACGGGTTCTGGCGATGCCGTACCGCTTGCTCGGTGAGATCGCGAAGCGCGGGATCGAGGCGCTCGGGAGGAACCAGCTTCACGCGGGCCATGACGGACTCCTGTTCTCAGATCGACGCGGTCTCGCCCTGCCAGTGGAGCAGGCGTTTCTCGAGCCGGGCCATGAGGTTATAGGTGCCGATGGCGAGGAGGGCGAGGATGATGAGCACCATGAAGATGCCGGTGGTGTCGAAGGTGCCGGAGGCGCGGGCGAGGAGAAAGCCCAGGCCGTACTGCGCGGCGAGCATCTCCCCCACCACTGAGGCAGTGAGGGCGAGGGCCATGGAGATGCGCAGCCCCGAGAAGATCCACGGGATGCACGAGGGCAGCACCACCCGCCTTGTGATGAAGCGCGGGGTCGCCCCCATGGTCTTGACGGAGTTGACGAGGTCACGGTCCACGTTCTGCACGCCCACGTAGGTATTGATGAGGAGGATGAAGAACACGATGGAGATGGCGAGCATGATCTTGGACGGGATGCCGATGCCGAACCACATGATGAAGAGCGGGGCGAGGGCCACCCGGGGGAGAGAGTACACGCCCATGAGATAGGGCTCGAGCGCGACATGGGCCCGCCGCCAGCGCGCGAGGGCGAAGCCCGCGATGATGCCGGCGAGGGCGCCGAGGACGAAGCCCGACACCGTCTCGATCACCGTCACGCCCATGTGGAACCATACCGTGCCCGAGCGTGCGGTGTCCCACAGCCGGGCCACGATGAGGAAGGGACGGCTGACCCAGAACTCGCTGGCCAGCCCGGTGCGGCACACGCCTTCCCACAGGGCTACGATCAGTCCGAGCACGAGGAGACGCAGCACCCATCGCTCGCTTCGCGAGCCCTTGGCCATGATCATGCCGGTCTCTCCCGGGCGGCCAGCACTTCCTGCTTCAGGGAAGCCCAGATCTCCTGGAAGAGGGCCATGAAACGCGGATGGGCGAGCACGCTTTCGATGTGGCGGGGACGCGGCAGATCGACCTGGTAGGTCGCCTTGATGCGTCCGGGCCGCGCGCTGATGAGCACCACGCGGTCGCTCAGGGCGATGGCTTCCTGGAGGTCGTGGGTGACGAAGAGCACGGTCTTGCGCTGGCGCTCCCAGATCTTGAGGAACTCTTCCTGGATGATGAGCCGCGTCTGCGCGTCGAGAGCGCCGAAGGGCTCGTCCATGAGGAGCACGTCGGGATCCTGGGCGAGGAGCCGCGCGAGCTGCACCCGCTTGCGCATGCCCCCCGAGAGCTGGTTCGGATAGTGCGCCTCGAAGCCGGTGAGGTCGACGAGCTGCATCAGGGCCCGCGCCTTGTGCCAGTCACGCGCTCCCTTGACGTCCATGGGCAGGCAAACGTTCTCGAGGGCGGTGGCCCAGGGCAGGAGGGTGTCCTTCTGGAACATGTATCCGATGCGCGAGCCCGCGCCCTGGCCGTCGATGCCCGCCACCTGCGTGCTGCCCTCGGCGGGGGCGAGGAGGCCGGCGATGACGTTGAGCATGGTGGACTTGCCGCAGCCGGACGGTCCCACGATGGAGACGAACTCGCCGTCGTTGACGGCGAGGCTGACGCGCTCGAGCGCCCGCGTGGCGCCGAATGCGATGCTCAGACCGGAGACGGAGACTTTCTGCGGCACGGCTCGGCCGTTACTGGTCCCAGAGATGCTTGAACTGGGTCGCCACCACCTTGTCGTAGGGGATGTCGGTCTTCACCGAGCCAACCTGCTTCTGGAACTGGTTGCAGAGGCGCATGGCCTCCTCGGTGATGGCGGGCGAGTAGGTGTTCTTCTCGATGGCCACGATGGACCGGATCACCGCGGGATCCATGGTGGGAAAGAGCTTCTGGCCGACGCCCACCGCGGCCTCGGGATCCTCGCGCAGCCGCTTGAGCGTCTTCACCATGGCCCGCACCACGCGCTCGGCGACCTGCGGATTGGCGGCCAGCCACTTGTCGCTCGCCTGCAGGGTGGAGAAGGTCATGTACTGGAGAAACTTCGGTCCCTGTCCGAGGCGCGGGTCGACGAAGTAGCGCGCGAGCTTGAGCTGATGCACGGCGATGGCCCCCGCGGGCTCGCCGCCCATGTAGCCGTCGATCTGGCTCGCCTTGAGGGCGGCGGTGGCCGAGCTGACTCCGCCCACCGCGATGATGGCCACGTCGCGGTCGGGCTCGAGGCCGGCGTCCTTGAGGAGGGCGCGCAGCGAGAGATCCGTGCCGCTCCCCGCCCGCGTCATGCCGAGCTTGGTGCCCTTGAGATCCTTCACCTCTTTCGCCGGATGGTCCTTGCGGATCACGAGATGGAGCGGGTTCCGGTTCTCCAGGGCAAGCAGGTTCTTGGCGCCGAATCCTTTCTCCGCGAGAATCAAAGGCCGCTCCACCATGGTGCCGCCTGCGTCGACGGAGCCGCCGACCATGGCCGTGGTCACTTCGGCGCCGCCCTCGAAGTCCACGAACTGGGCGGTGATGCCCTCGGCCTTGAAGTAGCCGAGCTGATCCGCCGCGTAGAGCGGCAGGAAGATGAACGACGGCGTGGTTCCAATCTTGATCGTCTGCTGGGCGTGAACATCCGTCGCGCCCATGCTGAGCATGGCGACGAGCGCGGCGACGATGGCGAGCGGTGTCCTCATGACGTGGCCTCCTGGGCAGGGGAGGCGCGAATAATAGCACGCGGGTGCGTCGGGGGGGCATCCGTATACTAGGCGCCGCCATGTCCGACGAGATGGAGATCTGGTTCGAGCGCGGCGTCACCGACGGCCTGCCCGTGGTCCCGCCCACGCGCGAGCGCGTGGAGCGCATGCTCGAGGCCACCGCGCGTCCGCGCGGTACGCTGGTGGCCGAGGTGCCGCCCAATTTCGGACGCGCCACCGTGGAAAAGCTCGCCGTCAACGCGGTGATGGCGGGGTGCCGCCCGGAATATTTTCCCGTGGTCCTCGCCGTGGTGGAAGCGGCCTGCGATCCGCGCTTCAATCTCCACGGGCAATCGGGCACCACCAACGCTACCTCGCCGCTCATCATCATCAACGGCCCGCTCCGATCGCAACTGGGCGTCAACTGCGCGGCTGGAGTTTTCGGGCCCGGCTTCCGCACCAACGCTACCATTGGCCGTGCCCTCCGCCTCGTCATGATCAATCTTGGAGGCACGCGGGCGGGAGAGATCTCCATGTCCACGCTCGGCCATCCCGGCCGCTACACGTATTGCATCGGCGAGCACGAGGAGGTCTCGCCGTGGGAGCCGCTGCACGTCGAGCGCGGTCACACCCCCGGCCAGAGCACGGTGACCGTGTTCCCGGGCGAAGGACCCTTCATTATCAACGACCATCTGAGCCGCGAGGCGCCCCAGCTCGTGGCCTCGCTGGGCTGGTCGGCGGCCGGCGTGTGGAATCACAAGAGCTTTCCCCTCTACGGCCACACCCTCTGGGTCATCGGCCCCGAGCACGCCAAGACCATCGGCGACGCGGGATGGACCAAGCAGGACGTGAAGCGCCATCTCTTCGAGACGGTGCGACGCCGCGCCCGCGAGCTCGAGCCCGGCCCCGATGGCGCGGAGAGCGGGCGCCTCAAGAACCTCGGCGCGTCTGACCCGGAGGCGCTCGTCCCCAAGTGTCCCTCGGCGGAGGAGATCATGGTCATCGTGGCGGGAGGCACGGCGGGGCGCTTCTCGGCTGTCGTGCCGGGCTGGATGGGCGGCGAGATCGGGGCCCATCCTGTCACGCGGGTGATCGAGGAGTGAACATCCTCCCGCGATCGGCCGAGACAACCGGAACGTAGCAGTCTCGAAGGGGGTCAGCTTCGGAGCGTCAGACCTCGAGCCATTCCTTGCGCACCGCCGCGTTGGCGCGCAGGTGCTCCGGCGTGCCTTCGAAGACGATGCGGCCGTGGCCCATGACGTAGAGCCGCCGGCTGATGCGAAGGGCGATGGTGAGCTTCTGTTCCACGAGCAGGATGGAGACGCCGCGCGCCGCGATGCGCTCGAGCAGATCGCCCACCAGCTCCACCAGCCGGGGCGCGAGGCCCTCCGTCGGCTCGTCGATCATGATCAGCTCGGGATCGCCCATCAGCGTGCGGCAGATGGTGAGCATCTGCTGCTCGCCACCCGAGAGCACGCCCCCCGCCACGTCCGCGCGCTCGCGCAGGGCGGGGAAGAGCTCGAAGACGTCCTCGTAGCCCCATCGCCCCCGCTGCTCAGTCGACTTCATGCCGAGGAGGAGATTCTCCCGCACGGTGAGCCCGGGAAAGATGTCGCGGTTCTCGGGCACGTAGCCGAGGCCCTTGCGTGCGATGAGGTGGGGGGCGAGGCCCACCAGCTCTTCCCCGCGGAAGCGCACGGAGCCCTGCGGCGGCACGTCGCCCATGATGGCCTTGATGGTGGTGGAGCGGCCGACGCCGTTGCGGCCGAGGAGGCTCACGATCTCCCCCGCGCCCACGTCGAAGGACACGCCCTGGAGAATGTGGCTCTTGCCATAGTAGGCGTGGAGATCGCGCACCTCGAGCATCAGGTCTGCGCCGTTCCCAGATACGCCTCCTGCACAGCCGGATTCGCGCGGATGGCGTCGGGCGTGCCGGTGGCGATGACGTGCCCGTAGACGAGGACGGAGATGCGGTCGGCGAGATCGAAGACCACGCCCATGTCGTGCTCCACCATGACCAGGGTCTTGCCCGCGGAGAGCCGGCGGATGAGCTCGACGGCGTAGGCGGTCTCGCTGTGGCTCATGCCCGCGGTGGGCTCGTCGAGGAGGATGACGTCGGCCCCGCCCGCCACGGTGATGCCGATCTCGAGGGCGCGCTGCTCGGCGTAGGTGAGCACGCCCGCGGGCACGTGACGCCGCTCCGCGAGGTGGATCTGCTCGAGGATCTCCTCGGTGCGTTCGCGGGCGTCCCGCAGCCGGTTCACCGAGCGCCAGAAGGCATAGCGGTAGCCGAGCGACCACAGGACGCCGCAGCGCACGTTCTCGTACACGGAGAGGACGGGGAAGATGTTGGTGACCTGAAAGCTCCGCGACAGGCCGCGGCGATTGATGGCGAAGGGGGCCTGTCCGGTGATGTCGGCGCCCTTCAGTCTGATGCGGCCGCCCGAGACGGGGAAGCGGCCGCTGATCAGGTTGAAGAGGGTGGACTTGCCCGCGCCGTTGGGGCCGATGATGGCGTGCCGCTCACCCTCGAGGATGTCGAGGCTCACCCCGCGAATGATGGGCGTGGGCCCGAAGCTCTTGCGCACGTCGGCGAGCTCGAGGGCGGGCCCAGAGGTCACGGCGCGGTTGCCCGCGCGTGCAGGCGCTCGTCTGCTGCGCTCCACGCGCCCGCCACGAGGCGCGTGCTTCGCCGGAACCCCACGTATCCGATGGCGA
>DASYQB010000132.1:0-3780 GCA_036005985.1 Candidatus Methylomirabilota bacterium
ATCAGGATATCCGTGAGCCGCATGATCACCGTTTCCGGCCAGCCCGAGTAGTAGCCACTCAGCACGCCCAGCACCACCCCCACCAGCATGGCCGCGGCCGCGGTGGCCGCTCCTGCGAGGAGCGAGACGCGCGCGCCCCACACGAGGCGCGAGAGGAGATCCCGGCCGAACTCGTCGGTGCCGAGCAGATGCCCGGGGGTGAGCACAGGCCGGAGCCGGTTCGCGGTGTCCACGGTGTCGGGATCGGCGAGGGGGAGGTAGGGAGCGAGGCAGGCCGCGAGCACCACCCCCAGGAGGACGAGGAGGGCGAGCAGAGCGAGCTGATTCCGTCCCGCGCGCCTATTCATACTGGATGCGCGGGTCGAGGTACGCGTAGAGGAGATCGACGGCGAGGTTGATCAGCACGAAGGTGAGGGCGATGACGAGCACGCATCCCTGCACGAGGGGAAAGTCGCGGGCAAGGATGCCCTGGACCATGAGGAGCCCCACCCCGGGCCACGCGAAGACCGTTTCCGTGAGCACGGCACCGCCCAGCAGATAGCCCGCCTGCACGCCCACCACGGTCACGATGGGGATGAGGGCGTTCTTGAGACCGTGACGGAAGATCACCCGCCCTTCCACGAGGCCCTTGGCGCGCGCGGTACGGATGTAGTCCTGGCTCAGGATGTCTAGCATGGTGCTGCGGGTGAGGCGGGCGATGATGGTGAGCGACGCGGCGGCCAGGGTCACCGCGGGCAGGATGAGATGGGCGAGGAGATCGCGCAGGCCGCCGCCGCCGTAGGGCGCCCACATGCCGGAGGCGGGCAGCCACCCGAGCCACAGGGAGAAGATCACCATGAGGACGATGCCCAGCCAGAACACGGGCATGCTCGCCCCGAAGAGCGAGGTGACGGCGCTCGCGCGGTCGAGGAGCGAATGCGGGCGCACCGCCGAGGACACGCCGAGGACGATGCCGCCCAGAGTGGAGAGGAAGAGCCCGCTCGCGGTGAGGACCAGGGTCGCCTTGTAGCGGTTCAGCACCTCGTCCAGCACCGGCCGCTTCATCCAGAGCGAGCGGCCGAGGTCGCCGCGCGCCACATGCGCCACCCAGTGGAAGTACTGGACGTAGAGGGGTTCGGTCAGCCCGAGCTCTCGCCGCAGCCGCTCGAGGTCTTCCTTGGTCGCCTGCGAGCCCAGCATGATTTCCGCGGGGTCACCGGGGGAGAGGTGCAGCACGAGAAAGACCACTACGGAGACACCGAGCAGGACCGGGACGAGGAGGAGGAGCCGCCGCGCGAGGTAGCTCCTCATCGGACCGGACTCACTTGAGCGAGATCGTCTCCACGCGCAGGTCGAAGCTCGGGTGGAGCTTGAAGCCCTGCACGCGCTTGGCGAAGGCGGCGATCTGGATCTCGTGGTCCACGAATACCCACGGCGCGTCGTCCACGAGGATGCGCTGGGCCTCGCGGTACAGGGCGGACCGCTTCGCCTGGTCGGTGGTGACCCGCGCCTGCTGGAGCAGATCGTCGAAGCGCGCGTTCTTGTACAGGGCGCGGTTGGGGCCCACGGGCGTCCACTGGCTCGAGTGGAGCAGCGGGTACATGACCATGTCGGGGTCTTCCGTGCCCGCCATCCACGACAGCGCGAAAAGATCCTGCTCCTTCGTGCGCAGCTTGGTCAGATAGGCGCCCCACTCCATGGTCTGGAGCGTCACGTTCACGCCGACGGCCTTGAGGTTCGACTGCATCACGGTGGACATGGCCACCGGCGCCTGCATGCCCGAGCCCGACTCCGGCACCCACATGGTCGTCGTGAAGCCGTTCGGATAGCCCGCCTCGGCGAGCAGCTTCTTCGCCTTCTCGGGATCGTAGGGGTACGCCTTGAGGCCGGCGTCGGCGCCCCACGTGCCGGGGAGAACGGGACCCTTGGAAAGGGAGCCCGTGCCTTTCAGCACATCGCGCACGATGGCGTCCTTGTTCACCGCGTAGTTCAGGGCCTGGCGCACGCGCTTGTCGTCGAAGGGCTTCTTCTGGTTGTTGATCCCGAGGTACCAGACATGCGCCCCCGTCTGCTTGAGGACCGACACCTTCGGGTTCTGCTCGAGCTGGCCCACGAAGTCGGCGGGCACGCCCACGATGAGATCGAGCCCGCCCGTCATGAGCTCGGTCAGCCGCGCCTGGTCTTCCACGATGGGCCGGTAGATCACACGCTCCACCTTGACCGGATATCTCCAGTACGTCGGGTTCTTCTCGAGGACGACACGCTGCCCCCGGTCCCACGAGGCGAACCGGAACGGCCCCGTGCCCACGGGATGACTCGGGTAGTCGGGGCCCCACTTCATCACGGCGGTGGGGCTCACGATGGACGCGGCGCCGGACGTCATGATGGCGAGAAACGAGGCGCGCGGCTCCTTGAGCAGGAAGGCGACGCGCTCGTCGCTCAGCACCTCGACCGCCTTGACGTTCCCGAAATTGTAGTTGGCGAAGGGATACTTGCCGAGTTTATAGGCGGGATGCTCCGTATTGATCTGCCGCTCGATGGAGAACTTCACCGCTTCGGCGTTCAGCGGCGTGCCGTCGTGGAACTTGACGCCACTCCTGAGCTTGAAGGTGTACTGGAGCCCGTCCTTCGAGATCGTCCAGGACTCGGCGAGGCCGGGGATGACCTGCGTGCTCTCGTCGGGGAAGGCGACGAGAGCCTCGACGATACGCCGGCCCACCCGGTTCGAGTTGAGATCGGTGACCTGGGCCGGGTCGAGATTGACCGGCTCGGCCACGAGCCCGACGAGGAGCGTGCCCGCGGGCTGGGCGACCACTCCGGCGGCCCACACGCCCACCGCGAGCACGACGAGGAGTATCGAAGTCAGGATGCGGCGAGCTGTCATGACGAGCCTCCGTGCGGGATCTGGAGCCAACGCGCGCCACCATACACCGCGCCCGCACCTCGCACAAGCGCGCGGCGCCTCACGCATAGGCTCGGAGCGTCCAGCCATCGCCCTCCACCACGAGCGCGCCCAGGTAGCCGGGGGCGGGCACGATCTCCCGGAGACTCCAGCGCACACACTCCGAGGGATCGTCGAGGCAGGACGCGAGGGCGCGCGTGGCCCCCTGGTCGAGGGGAACCTCGAAGCGGTCGAGAGCGAGGCTGAGCCCGTCGCCACGAGCCTTCACGTAGGCTTCCTTGCGCGTCCAGCAGCGAAAGAATCCCGTGGCGTATTGGTCAGGCGCGGAGCCGGCGAGCGCTTCCACCTCGGCGGGAGCAAAGAAGCGGCGGGCGATGTCCTCGCCCGCGAAGTCGGCGCGAACGCGCTCGACGTCCACGCCCACTCGCCGGCCACGCGTGACGGCGAGGAGCCCGCATCCGCTACTGTGGGACAGGTTGAACTCGAGTCCGAGATTCTCTAGAGCCGGCTTGCCGTGGGGACCCACGGTGAAGACGAGATCAGCCGGCGCTCGGTCCAGGTAGGTTGCGAGAACTTTCCGCAGGGCGGCCCGGCCCGCGATAAAGCGATGTCGATCGCGCTCGAAGTGGAAGCGTGCGGCGCGCGCCCGCTCCTCTTCGTTCAGTATGTCCGTGGCGCGCGCCTCACCGAGCTCGGCGTCGAGGTCGAGGCGCCAGAGATGCGCTTCGTGAATGCCGAGAGGCGGCGGTGTCCCCGGCACGACCCAGACCATGATGTCGGTCGACCCGTTGTGGCCCGGGGCGGAGCTGGGCAGAGACGGAACGCTAGCGATAGGCCGCGAGCACCGCGTGCGCCATCTCGCGCGTCTTCGCGGTGCCGCCTTGATCGGGCGTGAGGGT
>DASYQB010000133.1:0-2515 GCA_036005985.1 Candidatus Methylomirabilota bacterium
GACTACACGCACGCGATGCTCGCGGTGTGCCGGATGCTCGGCATCCCCTCGCGCTATGTGAGCGGGTATCTCGAGACGAGCCCGGGTCTCAATCTGGGCTCGGATGCCTCGCACGCCTGGGTAGAAGCCTATCTCGCGGGCAGCGGCTGGGTCGGCTTCGATCCCACCAATGGCGTGGCCGTCGGTCAGACCTACGTCAAGGTCGGCCACGGCCGCGACTACGACGACGTGCCGCCCGTGAAAGGACTGCGGCGCGGGGGCGGGACGGAGAGTCTTCGCGTGGCCGTGAGCGTGCTGCGGGCGCCCGAAGCGGGGGCGAGCGCCGCGTCCACCGCGTAGGCATCGTGTCGACGCGGACCGGCGTGGGCGCGCTTCCACCTCTCCGTCGCGGCGTTTGATGCTAGTATCGCGAACCGTCATGGCCCTTCGTCACGTCGTGTCGACACTCACCCTCGAGCAGGCCACCGCCATCGCCACCCACGCCATCGCCGCGGGCCGCCGCGAGCGGATGCTCCCGCTCGCCGTGGTGGTGGTGGACGCGGGTGGCCAGGTCGTCACTGTGCAGCGCGACGACGGCTGCGGAACGCTGCGCGTGCGCATCGCCCAGGGGAAGGCGCGCGGCGCCCTCGGCATGGGCATTCCGTCCCGGACCATCCGCGATCGGCTCCAGAACCGGCCGGCCTTCCAGAGCGCGGTGGCCACCGCCTCCCAGGGACAGTTCATCCCCGTGCCGGGCGGCGTGCTCATCCTGGACCGAGAGGGGCGGGCCATCGGCGCCGTGGGCATCAGCGGCGACACGTCCGATCGGGACGAGTACTGCGCCATCGAAGGTATCAAGGCCGCGGGGCTGGGATGTGATCCGCCCGATCCCGCGGCCGGTTGGCGGGAGTCCGCCCTCTAGGCAGGCTCGGCGTCAACCACACGTCCGACGGGCGCACACTCGCCGGGCCCACGTTTGCCGCGGAGGAGCGCCCGATGGTCGTTCGACTCGCCGTCGCCGTCATGATCATGGCCGCCACCATCCACCTGCCCACGGGCGTGCTCCACGCCCAGCCGGAGAGACTCGAGGTCGGCGACGCGGACTCCGTGAAGATCGTGCTCGAGCGTCAGGTCGGCAAGCGGGTGGCGGTGGTTCTGTCCACGGGGCAGGAGTTGAACGGCGTGGTGATCAAGGTGACGCGCGACCTGCTCCATTTGTCGGAGCTGGGCGGGCGCGAGTTCAACGATGCGGTCATTCCGCTCGAGCGGATCAACGCGGTGGTGATCCGAGTGCGGTCCCGCTAGGACCCTTCAGGAAAAGGAGATCCGCTCAGCCTTCCGTCACGATGGGCGGTATCGTCCGCGCCCACGGCGCCGCCGCCTCGAAGGCGGCCGCCGCCCGCAGCACCATCGCCTCCTGATGTCGCCGCCCGACGATCTGAAGCCCCACGGGCAAGCCGCTCCTCGTAAAGCCGCACGGCACCGATATGGCGGGAAGGCCGGTCACCGTGATGCCGTAGGTGAGGAAGAACCACTGGGTGTAGTTGTCGAGTGGCTTGCCATTGATCTCCGTTGGGTAGGGCAGGTCGACGGAAAAGGGCGGCACGGCCACCGTGGGCAGAATCAGCAGATCGCGCGTCTCCATGAAGACGCGCACTCGGTGCCACAGGGTGGTGCGGAGCGCGTCGGCCCGGCCGATTTCTTCCGGAGAGAGCTTGAGCCCCTGCTCGATGTTCCAGACGAGGCCCTTCTGCATCTGGTCTTTCCATCGCGAGAGCTTGTCGGCGTGGCTGGCCACCATGCTGACGCCGCGCGTGCCGAGCACGATGTCATTGACCTCGCTGAAATCGCAGCACGCGGCTTCGACCCTCGCTCCCAGGGAGCGGAAGATGCGGGTGGCGCCCTCCGCCACCGCCGCCACCTCCGCGTCCACCGGGATGAGACCGTTCAGGTCGGGGGCCCACGCGACTTTCCAGCCCTTGACGGACGGAGAGCGGACGGCGCGGGGGAAGGCGGCCGTGTCCACGTCGTAGGAGATGGGCGCGCGGTCGTCGGCCCCCGCCACCACTGACAGCATCAGGGCGACATCGGCCACCGTGCGCGCCATGGGACCGGTCACGCCGATGGAGTCCCAGCCGATGAGCTTCGGGTAATACGGGACGAGGCCGGGGCTCGTGCGAAAGCCGACCACGCCGCAAAAGGCGGCGGGCGTGCGGAGCGAGCCTCCCGTGTCCGAGCCCTGGGCGATGGGCCCCATGCCCGTGGCGAGGGCGACCGCGGCACCCCCGCTCGATCCTCCGCAGGTCAAGTCGGGATTCCACGGATTGCGCGTGGCCCCGAATACCGCGTTGAACGTGTTGCCCCCCGCGCCGAACTCCGGGGTGTTGGTCTTGCCGAGGACGATGGCCCCCGCCGCCTTGAGGCGCTCCACGATGAGGGAGTCCTCGGTGGGCACGTGGTCCTCGAAGACCTTGGAGCCCCACGTGGTGCGGAGGCCCTTGGTCTGCGTCAGGTCCTTGATGGTCACGGGCACGCC
>DASYQB010000134.1:0-5142 GCA_036005985.1 Candidatus Methylomirabilota bacterium
CCAAGGGCTAGCGGCACGTCTCGAGCTGCATCAGGGGGGCCCAGTATGGGCCCCCGTTTTTTGTGCTCTGCCCCCCTCGGCGCGCGCCGATGCCCTCTGCGCGCTACAGCGTCGCCATCGCTTCTGCACAGAACGAGAGGCAGCAGTCTCCGTCGCATCCGCGCATCCCGCTGAATTGGCGCGTCGCTTCCTCTGGCACACCGCTTGCCACAGAGAGTCGCCATGGCCGTCGCGCCTCCCACTCCCGCGCCTGCACCCGAGCCCAAGCGCCACGGCTTTCACGGAGCGGTGAGCGAGTTCAAGCGTCGGCTCATCGAGGCGACGCTGACCCAGGCGGGCGGCAATCGCACGCGGGCCGCGCGCGCCCTGGGCCTCCAGAGGACCTATCTCCTCCGGCTCATGCGTGAATTTCATGTTCGCATTCCGCCGCCGCCCGGACCGTGGCGCAAAAGCAATGGGACCAATGGAGACCATCAAACGCCGGGCGAGAATGGCGCCGCTCACCCGCGTGGCGAGCCGCCAGCCCCGTCCCAAAGAGTTTGACACCTCCCACGCTCACGGTTTGAAATGGGGCCGTGAGCGACATCTGGATAGCCGGGGTAGGGATGACCCGGTTCGGCCGGCGTGACGAGAGCCTACCCGACCTGATCGCGGAGGCTGGCCTGGCCGCGCTCGCCGACGCCGGCATCGAGCGCCCCGACGCTCTCGTGGTCGCGGCCATGAATCCGGAAGAGTTCACGGGGGCCGGCAACTACGCGTCCCTCATCAACACCCACCTCGGCCTCTCCGATGTGCCCGCCCTCCGCGTGGAGACGGCCACCTCCTCGGGGGTGGCCGCGGTCTACGCGGCCTTCACCGCGGTGGCGGCGGGAATCCACCGGAGCGTGCTGGTGGTGGGCGGCGAGAAGATGGGCCACCTGCCCACCCCGCGCGTCTCGGAGATCATCGGGCGGTCCGTCGATCCCCACGAGCGCACCTACGGGACGACCATGCCCGCCCTCGCCGGCCTCATCACCCGAGCAGCCATGCACAGCCGCGGGCTCACCCTCAAGGAGATGTCCCAGGTCGCGGTGAAGAACCACGCCAACGCCATGCGCAACCCCCTCGCGCATTTCCGCGAGCTGGTGACGCTCGAGACGGTGATGGAGAGCCGCCTCGTCGCCGACCCGCTCCGGCTGTTCCACTGCTGCCCCATCTCCGACGGCGCGGCGGCCCTCGTGCTGACCTCCGAGCCCTCGGCGGTGAGGATCGCCGGCATCGGACAGGGCATGGACACCATGGCCGTGCGCTACCGGAGCGACCTCACCTCCTTCCGCGCCACGCAGATGGCGGCCCACGTCGCCTACGCCATGGCGGGCTTCGGCCCGGAGCGCGTGGAGGTGGCGGAGATCCACGATGCCTTCTCGCCGTTCGAGATCATCTCGCTCGAGGACACGGGACTCCTGCCCGTGGGCAAGGCGGGGCGGGCGACGCTCGACGGCGAGACGGCGCTCGATGGCCGGCTGCCCGTCAATCCGTCGGGCGGCCTCAAGGCGCGCGGTCATCCTCTGGCTGCCACGGGCATCTCCCAGATCGTCGAGCTCTGCTGGCAGCTCCGCGGCATGGCCGAGGGGCGACAGGTGGCGGCGCGCGTGGCCCTCGCCCAGTCCATCGGCGGCCTCGCCACCAACAACTGGGTCACCTTGCTCGAGGCGCGGCCGTGATCGTCAAGCCCATCGCGGCCTCGCGTTGCCCGCGCTGCCAGCGCATGGTCGTCCCGGCGGCGCGTCACTGTCCCGATCATCCCGTGTCCATGGAGCCGGCGAGCGTGCCCGGGGTGGGCGAGGTCGTCTCCTTCACCACGCTGCACTCCCCGCCGGAAGGCTTCAAGGCGCCGCTGCACATCGCCCTCATCGAGCTCGAGGGCGGCGCGCGCCTCTTCTGTCACGGCGAGGGAACGCGCGGCATCAGGATCGGCTCCAGCGTGGGCGTCGAGTCGCTCGATAATGTGTTTTACTTCTCCCACATGGGCTTCGCCGACCGGGCGCGGCTCTTCTGGCGCCGGGCGGGCGCGGGCGGTGAGAAGGTCGCAGCCATTACCAAGAGCCTGGCCAAGGGCATCTGGGGAGGACGCCGTGGCGGCAGCTAAGAAGGCCCCCGTGAAGAGACAGGCCCGCCCGCCCCTCGCGGGCCTTCGCGTCATCGATCTCACGCGCGTCCTTGCCGGGCCCTTCTGCTCCATGTCGCTCGGCGACATGGGGGCGGAGATCATCAAGGTCGAGGAGCCGGGCAAGGGCGATGACACTCGCGGCTGGCCTCCGTTCGCGGGCGGCGAGGCGACGTATTTCATGTCGGTCAATCGCAACAAGAAGAGCCTGACCCTCAACATGAAGGCGCGCGAGGGGCAGGCGATTCTCCGTCGTCTCCTCGCCAAGGCCGACGTGGTGATAGAGAACTTCCGCCCCGGCACCATGGAACGGCTCGGCTTCGGTTACGCCGCCCTGCGCAAGGTGAACCCGCGGCTCATCTACTGCTCGATCTCCGGCTTCGGGGAGAGCGGCCCCGAGGCCTCCCGGCCCGGCTACGATCTCATCGTCCAGGGCGAGTCCGGCGTGATGGATCTCACCGGCTTTCCCGACGGGCCTCCCGTCAAGGTGGGCAACTCCATCGGCGATCTCGTGTCGGGCATGGCCGCGGCCCAGGGCGTGGTGCTCGCTCTCCTCTCGCGCGCGAAGACCGGGAAGGGGCAGAAGGTCGAGATCGGCATGCTCGACGTGATGGCCTCGCTCCTGTCGTATCAGGCAGGGTTGTACTGGAATGCGGGGGGCAAGCCTACCCGGCGTGGCAATCAGCACCCGTCCATCGTGCCCTACGAGGTCTTCCAGGCCCAGGATGCCTACCTGACCCTGGGCGTGGCCAACAACTCCCTCTGGGAGCGCATGTGTGCAGCCATCGGCCGGCAAGACCTCGCGCAGGATCCGCGCTTCAACACCGACGCGAACCGCGTGAAGCATCGCGACGCCCTCATCCCCGCCCTCAATGCGGAGTTCGCCACGCGGCCGGCGGCGGAGTGGCTCAAGCGGCTCGACGACGCGGGCGTACCCGCCGGCCGCATCAAGACGGTGCCCGAGGTGTGCGAGAGCGAGCACCTGCGCGCCCGCGGCATGTTCGTGAGCGTGCAGCATCCCAAGGCGGGGTCAGTCACCGCCATGGGAGTGCCCATTCGGCTTTGGGACACGCCGGGAGCCGTCCAGGCGCCCTCGCCGCTCCTCGGCCAGCACACCGACGAGGTCCTCACCTCTCTTCTCAAGATGCCGAAGTCGAAAGTCGACGCCCTCCGCGCGGCCGGCGTCGTCTGAGGTGCCCGCTTCCCCACCTGACCCTGGAGGCCCCATGAGATCCTCCCTCGTCCGCGCGGGGATCGTCCAACTCCTCCTGCTCCTCTCCCTCGTCGCGCGTGTCGGCTCTGCGGGCGCCGCCCCGGAGGGCACGATGACGTGGGGAGTCCACGTGACCCTCGCCGCGCGCTGGCTCGACCCCAACGACACCGAAGCGTTCATCTCGCCGTTTCTCGTCCTCTACGCCATCCACGACGCGCTGGTGAAGCCCATGCCGGGGGGCGACAACACCCCGTGCCTCGCCGAATCGTGGACGGTGTCGAAGGACGGGCTCAGCTACGAGTTCCTCCTGAGAAAAGGCGCAAAGTTCCACAACGGCGAGCCGGTGATGGCGGAGGACGTGAGGTTCTCCTTCGATCGCTACAAGGGGGCAGGGGCGACGCTCCTCAAGGAGAAGGTGAAGGACGTGCAGATCCTCGCGCCGAACCGGATCCGCTTCGTCCTCAAGGAGCCGTGGCCGGACTTCATGACCTTCTACGGCACCTCCGCCACCGGGGCGGCGTGGATCGTGCCGAAGAAGTACGTGGAGAAGGTGGGCGACGACGGCTTCAAGAAGGCGCCCATCGGCGCCGGACCCTACAAGGTGGTGAGCTACAACCCGGGGATCGAGCTGGTGATGGAAGCGTTCGACGGCTACTGGCGCAAGGTGCCCAACGTCAAGCGGCTCGTCTTCAAGAGCATGCCCGATGAGACCACGCGTGCCTCCGCCCTCAAGGCGGGAGAGGTGGACATCGTGTACTTCCTGAACGGCCCGGTGGCCCAGGAGATCAAGCGCACGCCGGGACTCAAGCTGGCCGCCTCCATGCCTCCGGGCGTGACCTTCCTCGACCTGCCCGAGCAGTGGGATCCGAAATCGCCGTGGTCCGATCGGCGCGTCCGTCTCGCGGCCAGCCACGCCCTCGATCGAAATGCCCTCAACCAGGCGGAGACCCTGGGCTTCTCCCATCCCACGGGCGGTCTCATCCCGAGGAGCCTCGACTTCGCGCGGGCATACGAGCCGCCCGCCTACGATCCGGGGCAGGCCAGGAAGCTCCTCGCCGAGGCCGGCTATCCCAACGGCTTCGACGCAGGCGAGCTCACCCCGTTCCCGCCGTACTTCGGCCTCGCCGAGTCGGTGGGGAATTACCTGCAGGCGGTGGGTATCCGGACACGCCTGCGCACCATGGAGCGCGCGGCCTTCCTCACCGCGTGGCGCGAGAAGAAGCTCAAAGGCGTGATCATGGGGCTGGGCGCTCCCGCTGGCAACGCGGCCACGCGCATCGAGGTCTATGCGACGAAGAGCGGGATCTATGCCTCCGGCTCGGTACCGGAGATCGAGGATCTCTACCAGCGTCAGGCCAAGGAGATGGACCGGAAGAAGAGGGAGGCCATGCTCGGCCAGATCCAGCAGATCATGCAGGATCGGGTGATGTACGTGCCCATCTACGAGCTGGCCTTCCTGTGGGGCATCGGCCCTCGCGTCGAGGAGGCCTGCGTCGACCACATCAAGGGCTTCTCCTACTCCGCCCCCTACGACGACCTCAAGCTCAAGGCCGGGCGCTAGCAGATCCGTCGCCAAACTTGACACCCGGGCGGGGGCGGAGTGATGATGGCCGTCTCATGCCGCGGGAGATCAAGGTTTACGATACGACCCTCCGAGACGGTACCCAGGGCGAAGGCGTGTCCTTCTCCATGGAGGACAAGGTCCGCATCGCCCAGCGCCTCGACGCCCTCGGCATCCACTACATCGAGGGCGGGTGGCCGGGCTCCAATCCCAAGGACCTGC
>DASYQB010000135.1:0-8484 GCA_036005985.1 Candidatus Methylomirabilota bacterium
GCTGGGAGGAGAAGGAGCGGCGCATGGCTTCCAGACGCTCGGCGTTCTCGCCGACGCGTTCGATCTCGTGGACCATCGCCTCGTGGGGCCGCTTCGCGCGAAGGTGAAGTCCATCCAGGGGATCTTCGCGACCACCCGCGAGATCCGGCTGAGCGAGGACGGCCTGCCGGCCTGGCTCGACACCTTTCGTACCCTCAAGCAATCGGAGGCGTGGCAGGCGCATGGGCAATGGATCCGCGCCGTCCACCCGCACTTTGCCCCGAATATCGAAGCGAGCTTCGAATCCGCCGCCCGGCTCACCGATGCCGACCGCCGCCGGGCCCTCGTGGAGCGCGACCGCCTGCTGGGGACGCTTCGTCGCCATCTCGACGGGGACACCGTGCTGTGCCTGCCCAGCGCGTGGACCCTCGCCCCCCTCAAGACGGCTTCCGCCGATGAGCTCGCCGTCAATCGGGTGAAAGATCTCACCCTGGGATCGGTGGCAAGCCTGTCCCGCGCCTCACGGAGCTCCTCGCCTCCTGAAGGCAGCGCGCTTCCTTCACTCGCGGAGATAGCGCTCGAGAATGTGGGCGAACTCCTCGGGCAGGACCACGCCGCCCATGAGCTCGCGTGTCTCCACGAAGTACGGACGGCCCAGCGTGGTACCGTCGGCGAGCCAGAAAGTGAGCCAGTAGCGCGGCTCGCCGAAGGCATGGGCCTGCGGCCGCTGCACTGCGCCGCGGACGATCATCTCGACGAGGGCATCGGTATCTCGTGGCGAGGACACTCTGACGGGATCTCGCGGGGCGGCCGGATTGGGCTCGCCGCGCTGGACATCGATGGCGCGCACCTTGCCGGCAATGTCGTAGAGGTGGCTTCCCACCTTCGCCCGCGGATTGCGCCAGGCCTGGTACAGGAACAGGCTGTCCTTCCATATCGCGGCAAGCCTGAAGTCCGTGGAGTACCCCCGGACGCTGTGAATGCGCGTGCCCGTCGGCATGAACGCAGCGGCCCCGTCCGTCCCGAAAGGGCATCCCCGGTGGTCTTCGGCGAACGAACACCCGACGGTGGCGAACTCGACGCCGAGGTCGGCGGCGGCGAGGGGGCGACCCGGCTCCTCGGCCCAGCGGATGTAGTCGACATCGTCGAAGGTGACGAAATCGAGGAGCGACTGGGCGTCGGCGCGCCCGGCCAGGGCGAGGAGGGCAACGGCCCAGGCCAGCCCGTGCCGCGCGGTCACGGCCGTGGTACCGACCACGCCTCGCGGAGACGCCACGCCAGATAGCTGCGCGGCTCGAGCCGCGCATACTCCGCGAGCTCCCGCCGCCCGCCCGGGCCGTCTCCGCTTTTCTCGAGGGCGAGGCCGAGGCCGTAGTGCGCCTGGGCGAGGCGCGGGTTCCGCTCGAGGGCGGCCCGCTGCAGGCGAACCGCGTCGTCGGTGCGCCCCGCGTAAAGATAGACGAACCCGAGATCGCTCGTGATCTTGGCATTGTCCGGATCGAGTCCCGACGCGGCTTCCAGCTCCGCCACGGCCTCGGGCACCCTCCCGCTGCTGTTGAGGCCGAGGCCGTTCCGCGCGCGGTCCGCGGCCTGAGCGCGCCTGACCGCCGCCGCTCCCGCCTGCGCCACCTCTCTCTCGCGCTGGGAGTCGCCCGCGCGTCGGTAGGCGTCGATGAGGAGCGCATAGACGGGAGGCAGCGCGGGATTCTTCTCGCGCGCGCGCTCCAGCGGGCGGATGGCGTCCTTGGGCCGTCCGGCATCGATGAGGGCCACCCCCAGCCCGTAGAGCGTGAGCGCATCCTCCTGCACCGCCACGGCGCGCTCGTACGTCTCGATGACGCGCGCCTTGTCGCCCTTCTGCTGCCAGGCGAGGGCTTGCCCCTGCAGCACATCGAGGCGGCGCCCCGGGTCGCGCACGCTGCCAAAAGCCTCGAGGGCGGCGTCGGCCTTGCCTTCCTGGAGGAGCGCGAATCCGAGAAGGGTCCGGCCGCGCGCGGAGCCGGTCTGGCTGACATTGCGCTCCAGCTCGCTCTTGATCTCCGGCACCGCCGCCTTGTCGTTGAGGGAGCGCCAGAAGGCAGGGAGGCCGTTCGCGGGGTGCAGGCGCCGGTACTCGTCACGGGCGATGACCGCGTCCCATGGCGAGGAGCGTCTCAGATAGACCAGGGCGAAATCGTCCCAGTAGACGAGCGCCCATCCGGGAGAGGTGAGCCCCCAGTCGGCATCGGGGCCCAGGCTCTCCATGCCCTCGCCCGAATAGATCGGGTAGTCCAGCACCGCCGCGTCGAAGCCGTAGGCGGCCTGGAGGCGCGCGAGGTGCTGGGGATAGGCGCGGGCGAAGTGGATCTCCTCGCGAAGACTCCCCGGCACATAGCCGCGCCCATCGATGATGGCGGCGCGCTTCGGGAAATCCCGCCACGTGATGTAGCCGCCGAAGTGGAACGCGTTGAAGAGGCGGCCCGTCATGCCGATCGTGTCGAGATAGCGGAGCGCGCCCTCGGGAACGAAGCGCGCGTCGGCTCCCAGCCCGATGGACTTGCGTGAATCAGCGAGTGGCGGCACCTGGGCCAGGGCGAGAGCGACGGATACTGCGCAGGCCACGAGAGCGGCGGTGGCCAGGGTCATGGCGGGTCGGCGCCCTCGAGCGCCGGTCCATCCGAGGGCGATCTCGGTTAGGTTTCGGGCGAGAACGGGCGCGCCCACGATGGCGAAGACGAAGATGAAGCGCACGGCCGAGAGGCCCAGATAGGCAAAGGGCAGGACCATCAAGGCCGGAACGAGCGAGCTCCGGCGGCGAAGCGCGATGAAGCTCAGCAGGAGCAGCGCGGCGAGCACGTAGGGACCGGGATAGAGACCGAAGGACGGCCGCTGGAGCTCGTTGATCTCCTGGGTGAACCAGGGAGAGGCGGCAAGTTGAAAGGGCAGCGTGAGGATCTCGATCCCCCGCGGGTTGACCAGCGAGGCGAGGACATCGGCGACGAGCACGCCCGCCACCACCTTGAGCTGCCGCACCGTTGGAACCCCGGGCTCCTCTTCCGCTCGCCCGCGCCGGAGCAGAAGAAGCAGGCCTCCCCCCGCGAGGAGGGCGCCAAAGGGCACCACGGTCACGATGACGCTCGGGTGCATGTTCGCCCAGAGCAGATGGACGGGGGGCAGGGCGAAGATCAGGCGGCGGCCTTCGAGGAGATAGGCGTTCAACGCGTAGATGGTGAAGGCGAGGAAGACCATCAGCGCGATGTCCGGGCGCTCGATGAATCGGTGGCGAACCATGGGCAGGCAGCCCAGGAGCACGGCGGCCGCGATGACAGCGCGCAGGACGCGATCCGACGAAGGCGCGCCAGGGAGCGTCGCGTCCTTGAAGAGCACCCAGAAAGCGAGAGCGACGGTGGCCGCCTTGAGGAGGACCACGCCGGCGAGGCCGCCCGCACGGAAGACGAGATAGAGCACGATGTCGAAGAGCCACTCCGTGTTGTGATACGGCAGGCCATCGCTGGGAAAGACGAGAGCTTCGTGGACGGGTAGCCCGCGGATCTCGACCATCAGGCGGCCGAGGGCCAGATGCGTCCAGGTGTCGGGATCCTCGACCCTGGTGACGGCCAGCACGAACGCGGCCGCCGCCACCAGGGTTCCGAGCATCCATGGGCCGCGAGACACGGGGCCCGGACGCAGGGTCACGCGCGGCGGCTACAACCGCTCGATGATGGTGCCTATCCCCTGCCCGAAGCCGATGCACATCGTCTGAAGCCCATAGCGCTTCTTGGATCGCTCGAGCTCGTGGAGGAGGGTGTTCATCAGCCTTGCCCCCGAGCAGCCGAGCGGGTGCCCGAGCGCGATGGCCCCGCCGTTGACATTGACGCGCTCCATGTCGGGATGGAGCTCACGCTCCCACGCCAGCACCACGGAGGCGAAAGCCTCGTTGATCTCGAAGCGATCGATCTGATCGATCTTGAGCCC
The DNA here is from genome assembly GCA_036005985.1 of Candidatus Methylomirabilota bacterium. Taxonomy (GTDB): domain Bacteria; phylum Methylomirabilota; class Methylomirabilia; order Rokubacteriales; family CSP1-6; genus AR37. The sequence continues at coordinate 3,934 of DASYQB010000135.1, forward strand.
GGCCTTCTTGAGCACCCGCTGGGTGGCGGGGATGGGCCCGGTGAGCATGATGGTCGGGTCCACCCCGGCGAGCGAGGTGGCCACGATGCGGGCGCGAGGCGTGAGCTTGAGCGCCTTGGCGCGCGCCTCCGACATGATCAGGAGGGCGGCCGCACCATCGGAGATCTGCGACGAGTTCCCCGCGGTGACCACGCCGTCGGGCTTGAAGGACGGGGCGAGGGAGGCCAGCTTGTCCCAGTTGACAGGCACCCGCACACCTTCGTCCACGTCGCATACCGTGCCGTCGGGCAGGGTGATGGGCGCGATCTCCCGCTTGAAGCGCCCTTCGGCGATGGCCCGTCCCGCCTTCTCGTGGCTCTCCCCGGAGAACTTGTCCAGCTCCTCGCGCTTGAGCCCCCACTTCTCCGCGAGCATCTCGGCCGAGATGCCCTGGGGCACGATGTTGTAGAGGGCCTGGAGGCGCGGAGAGAGCGCGCCCTCGCCGGGCCCGGTGGCATTGGAGCCCATGGGCACGCGGCTCATGCTCTCCACACCGCCCGCGATGACGCACTCGTACTGGCCTGACATCACTCCCATGGCCGCGAAGTTGGCGGCCTGCTGTCCAGAGCCGCACATGCGGTCGAGGGTCGTCCCGCACACGTCGAGCGGGAAGCCCGCGATGAGGGCGGCGTTCCGCGCGATGTTGAGGCCCTGCTCGCCCAGCTGGTCGACGCAGCCGATCACCACGTCCTCCACTTCGGAGGGGTCGATCTTGCTCCGCTCGACGAGCGCCTTCAGCGTGTCGGCCAAGAGGTCGTCCGGGCGCACGGTGGAGAGCCTGCCGTTTCGCTTGCCGACGGCGGTGCGGGCCGCCCCCACGATCACTGCGTTGTTCATGGCTGTCTCCTTGTTGAGTGGTCTCGCCTGTCAGGTGCGGCGGCGCTTGACCTGGTCGCCGAGCTTGCAGAAGGCGCAGATCTCCCCAGTGGTGACCTGTCCGCACACTGCGCATTCGTTCAGCACGGTGGGCTCGACGTGCTCGAAGACCCCGCGGGCCTTCTCGAGGAAGCCGAAGAGGAAATTGTGCTTGGCCCCCGGCGAGGTCTCCTCCAGCCGGTCGAGGATTTGCTTGTGGGCGATGGAGGTGGCGCCCTTGGCGAAGGGGCATTCGTCGACGATGTAGTCGATGCCGCGCAGGAACGCGTAAGCCGCCGTCTCCCGCTCGGAGAGGCGGTAGAGCGGCTTGACCCGCCGGGCGAGCTTGGGATGGGTCGAGGCGAGGGCGGGCGACTGGCGGGAGAGCGGGTCCATCTGCCAGTGGAGCACGTTGCCGAACAGCACCGCCGCCTCGTCGTCCAGGTTGTGCCCGGTGGCGATCACCGGATAGCCGTGATCCACCGCGGCGCGGTTCATGAGATAACGCTTGCTCAGTCCGCAGGCCGAGCAGGTGGGGCGCCGGGTGGCCTTCTGGACTTCGGGAATGCCCGCGCCCACGCGCTCCAGCACCGACTCGACGATGAGCTTCTGCCCGCGCGAGGCGGCGAAGGCCTCGCACTTGGCCTTCGACTCGACGGAATAGTCGAAGATGCCGAGGTCGAGATAGAGCCCCGCCGTCTGGTAGCCCGTCTCGATGAGGACGTCCCACAGGGCGAGGGAGTCCTTGCCTCCGGACACCGCCACGAGCACGGGCTCGTCGGGCGTGAACATCTTGTGCTTGCGGATGGCCTCCGCGACCTGCTTGCGGAAGAACTCCTGGAAATCGGGAGAGCAGAAGGCGGCGTTGTGGCGGGGCAGCTCGATGACCGCCCCCGCTCCGCACTTGCGGCACTTCATCTCCGGTCGCTCCCCCCCGACATCACCGGCCGGACTTCCAGCTCGTCACCCTCCCCCACCACCTCGTCGGCGGTGAGGAGATCGCTGCCCCGGATGACGAGCACGGTGCCGGGGAGGATGTCGAGCTCCTTGAGGACGTCTTTCACGCGCTTGCGGCCGGCCAACTCGACCTCCCGGCTTGGATTGCGGAGCTTGATCTTCACGCGCTGGGAAATCCCGGCGCGGACTTCACACCGCGCAGCTGCTCGAGGTGAATGCCGTCGTGCCAGGCCTGGAGCGTCCACCACTGGGCGAGATCGAGCGCGCCCAGTCGCGGGTGCGCGAAGGTCAAAGGCCGCGGATCCACCGCGCCCAGCCGCTCGATGCTCTGCCGGCTGCGCTCCCTTGCCGCCTTCATCTCCGCCACCAGCTCGGCGAAAGGCTTGCCGCGCTCCGGCCACACCGCCTGCGGAGCGTCCGCTCGACCGCCCGCGGGCGTGGCGATCGGCGCGAAGGTCTCGAGGTCGGCGGGAAAGGGCTTCACCGTCTCCCCCGCGTCTCGCAGGACCTTGGAGGTGATCTTGCCCGTGCCGATCTCGGCGAGGGTGAGATGGTGGACGATCTCTCCCACCGACCAGTCCTGGTCGCTCGTGCGCCAGTCGGCCTGGGCCTGACTCAACCCCTCGACCTCGTGGAGCAGGCGTGAGCGCACCGACTGGAGATCGTTCCAGAGCGCTTCGACAGGAGCAGGCAGCGGCATCGGTGCGTTCCTCCGTGCGGGGTGGGTGACGCCTACGATTATAGCTCACCGAGTGGGGACATGATACAAGGTGAGGTGTCCATGGCCGACTCCGACCGTGTGCATCCGCTCTCGCGTGAGCCGTGGCGGACACGCTCGACGCGCCCCGTCTACGACAACCGGTGGATCCGCGTGCGCGAGGACGTGGCCCTCATGCCCGACGGCCGTTCCACCATCTACGGCGTCGTCGAGTGCTCGGAATGCGTGGGCATCCTGCCCTTCGTGGATGCCGACACCGTGCTCCTCGTGGGCCAGTACCGCTACGTCGCCCAGGGCTTCTACTGGGAAATGCCCACGGGCGGGATGCATCCCGGCGAGAGCTCCGTGGAGGCGGCCCAGCGCGAGCTTGCCGAAGAGGCGGGGCGCGAAGCGGGCTCGCTCGTCAAGATCTGCGATTTCCACACGTCCAAGAGCATCCTGCGCGAGACCGCCCATCTCTTCCTCGCCCATGACCTGCGGCCGGGCTCGCGCTCCCCCGACCCGACCGAGTTCATCGAGCGACGCGAGTTTCCCTTCGCGGAAGTCCTGCGCATGGTGGTGAGCGGCGAGATCAAGGACGGCATGACGGTGATCGCCGTGCTCCACGCCGCGCGCCTTCGCACGACCTGAGCCGCCTCGGCTCCCCTCGTCTGCCTCAGCCCTTGACAGCGCCCGCGGTGAGGCCACGGACGATGTGCTTCTGCACGAAGAGGGCGAGCAGGAGCACGGGCAGGGTGATCACCGTGGCCGCCGCGGTGAGACCGCCCCAGTTGATCTCCTCGTAGGAGAGAAAGCTGTACACGGCAATGGGCAGGGTCCGCGTCTTGAAGCCGGCGATGATGAGAGAGAACAGGAAGTTGTTCCAGGAAAAGATGAAGGCGAGGATCCCCGTGGCCACGATGCCCGGCTTGGCGAGGGGGATGGCGATGCGCAGGAAGGCCGCCCCGTGCGTGCACCCGTCGATGCGGGCCGCCTCGATGAGATCGCCGGGCGCGTCCTCGAAGAAGCCAATCATCACCCACAGCACGAGGGGAAGGGCCACGATCAGGTGGGTGAGGATCAGGGCGGTATAGGTGTCGATCATCTTCGTTTTGGTGAACAGGATGAACCAGGGAATCAGAAAAGCGATGCCCGGCGCCATCCGCGCGGTGAGGATGCCGAGGGCGATTCCCGTCCGCTTGAACCTCGCGATGGCATAGGCGCCCGGCAGCCCGAAGAGGAGGGCGAGCCCCGTCGAGCCCAGGGCGACCACGAGGCTGTTCACGGTAAACGTGAAGAACGGGTTCTTCTGGAACACCTCGCGGTAGTTGGCGAGGGTGGGCGTGAAAAACCATATGGGCGGATAGGCGGTGTTCTGCACCTGCGTCTTGAGCGAGGAGAGGAGCATCCACCCGAGGGGAAAGAGGAAAGGGACGAGCAACGCGACGAGAAACACATAGGTCCAGGGGTTGACCCGGTCCCGCCGGCCCTTCGACACGCTGATCATGTCACCACGCTCCCCGCCTCACCTTGATGAGGAGCAGGCTGACCCCGAGGACGAGGGCGAAGAGGATGACGAGGAGCGAGCTCGCATACCCGATGTGGAAGTAGAAGAGGCCGACCTGGAACGTATAGACGTTGAGGGTCTCCGAGGCGAAGCCGGGCCCTCCCTGCGTCATCACGTAGATGATGTCGAAGGTCTTGAGGCAATCGATGGCCCGAAAGAGCAGAGCCACGATGATGGTGGGGCGGAGAAGGGGCAGGGTGATCCGCCAGAACATCTGGGTCGAGGAGGCGCCGTCGATGAGCGCTGACTCGTAAGGCTCGATGGGAAGGGTGGCCAGCCCGGCGAGGGTGATGAGGGTGATGAGGGGGGTCCACTCCCACGTGTCCACCACGGCGAGCGCGGGGACGACGATGGCCGCGTTGCTGACCCACTTGTAGGGCCCGAGCCCGACCAGCCCCACGAGGTAGTTCATGACGCCGAGGGTCGGGTTGTACAT
>DASYQB010000136.1:0-2269 GCA_036005985.1 Candidatus Methylomirabilota bacterium
CAACACCTACCCGGCGCAGGTCTTCATGGGGGACGTGGGCTCTCTCGCCCTGGGGGGAGCGATCGGGACCCTCGCCGTGCTGACCAAGTCCGAGCTGCTGCTCCCCCTCATCGGTGGGATCTACGTGGTGGAGGCGGTGTCCGTCATCATCCAGGTCGCCTACTTCAAGCTGACGGGCAAGCGCTTCTTCCGGATGGCGCCCCTGCACCATCACTACGAGATGGAGGGATGGCCGGAGCCCAAGATCATCGTGCGGTTCTGGATCGTGTCCTTCATGCTGGCCCTCCTCGCCCTCACCACGCTCAAGCTCCGGTAGCGGACTGATCCCATGCCCAGGGCCGATACGGTGGAGGAGGATCAGATGGCGGCGGAGCGCGGCGCGGCCTACCGACAATGGCTTGCCCAGCGCACCGTTGCCGTGGTCGGACTGGCCCGGAGCGGCGTATCGGCCGCCCGTCTGATCCGCCGTCTCGGCGGCCGCGTGCTCGCCTCTGACTCGGGCGCCCGGGATGCGCTCACCCCCGAGGCTGTCCAACTCGAAGCGCTCGGTTGCGCGCTCTTCGCGGGCGGCCATCCCGCGGCGGCATTCGCGGGCGCCGAATTGGTGGTCGTGAGCCCCGGGGTCCCTCTCGAGCTGCCCGCCCTCGAGGCCGCGCGCGCCCGCGGGGTGCCCATCATCGGGGAGCTCGAGCTCGGCTGGCGCGTCATGGAGGCCGACCTCATTGCCATCACGGGCACCAACGGCAAGACCACGACCACCGCGCTCACGGGTGACTTCGCGGCCGGGACCATGCGGTCCGTCTTCGTGGGAGGCAATATCGGCACCCCGCTCTGTGCCCAGGCTCTCGACTTCCCCGCCGATGGCCTGGTGGTGGCGGAAGCGTCCTCCTTCCAGCTCGACACGACCGAGCGCCTGTGTCCGCGGGTCGCGGTGGTGCTCAACCTCACCCCCGATCATCTCGACCGCCACCGGACCTTCGAGCGCTACGTGGACGCCAAGGCGAAGATCTTCGCCAATCAGGAGCCGGTGGACTGCGCGGTGCTGAACGCCGACGACGCGGCGACGGCCGCGCTCGCCTCGCGCACGCGGGCCGGGGTGGTGTGGTTCAGCCGCGTGAAGGCTCTCGACCGCGGCGTGTTCGTGCGGGAGGGCTGGATCGTGGCCAAGCTCAACGGCCACGTGGAGGAGATCTGCCCGCTCTCCGAGATCAGCCTGCGCGGCCAGCACAATGTGGAGAACGTCCTCGCCGCCACCGCCTGCGCCCTCTGGATGGGACTGGCCCCCGAGGCCATCCGCCGCCGTATCGGCGTCTTCCGCGGCGTCTCGCACCGCATCGAGCGGGTGGCCGAGGAGCGCGGCGTCGTCTACTACAACGACTCCAAGGGCACCAATGTGGCGTCGACCATCAAGGCGCTCGAGAGCTTCCCCGAGCCCATCGTGCTCATCGCGGGGGGCAAGGGGAAGGGGCAGGACTTCTCGCCCCTCGCCGACGCGGCGCGCGGGCGCGTGCGCCAGGCCGTGCTCATCGGCGCCGACCGCGCGGCGATCCGTGCCGCCCTCGAGCCCGCGGGCGTCCCCTGTGTCGACGCCACCTCGATGCGGGAGGCGGTGGCCACCGCGCGGTCCCTCGCGCGCACGGGCGACGTGGTGCTCCTCTCTCCCGCCTGCGCCTCCTTCGACATGTTCGATAACTTCGAGCATCGCGGCGAGGTGTTCATGACCGTGGTGCACGAGCTCACGCATGCCTAGGAAGCTCACCCCCGATCTGTGGTTCTTCGCCCTGATCGTGGCCCTCGTCTCCATCGGCGTGGTGATGGTGTACTCGGCGAGCGCCATCATGGCCGCCGATCGGTTTCACGACCCGCTCCACTTCCTCAAGCGACAGGCGATGTGGGTGCTCCTCGGGATGGGCGCGCTGTGGGCGGGCATGCTCTTCGACTACCGCCGACTCGAGCGATTCGTGGTGCCCCTCCTCGCCGTGTCCTTCGTGCTCCTCGTCCTCGTGCTCGTGCCGCCCTTCGGACAGGAGATCAACGGCACGCGCCGCTGGCTCCGTCTCGGTCCGGTGTCGTTTCAGCCGGTGGAGCTGGCCAAGCTCTCCCTCCTTCTCTATCTGGCGTCGTTCCTCGCCCGCCGTGAGGAGGCCATGGCCAGCTTCACCCGGGGATTGCTTCCCCTCCTGCTCATGGCGGGAGGCATGGCCACGCTCACTCTCCTTCAGCCCGACATGGGCAACGCCATGGTGCTGGTGATCCTCACCCTGGCTCT
>DASYQB010000137.1:0-2287 GCA_036005985.1 Candidatus Methylomirabilota bacterium
GGCGGGGATTGACCACCGCCACCGGCAGCGGGGCCGTGGCCAGCGCGCTCGCGAGGGCCACCTCCAGCCCCCCGGTGGCTTCCAACACAATGAGCATGGGGGCGAGCGCCTGCAGCCGGGTGACAAGGTCCCGTATCCCACCCTCGTCATGGGGCACCGTCCACTGCTCCCCGCTGGGGCGCACCGCGACATCCAGCTGCTGCTTCGACACATCGATCCCGACGAACAACGCGGCCGATGTTCTCATAGGATCTCCTCGTGGCCCGTCCTTGCACGATGCGGGCTCCGGCTGGCCCAGGCGACTGTGCGGGCTGTGGAGAATACGGGCATGACGACCCTCGCTACGCATCGGCCTTGGCGGCGGGCCTTGGGTGACACGGTCTGTCACGCCCGAGCTGCGTGTCCCTCGTATCATTCCTTGCCTCCGCGGCAAGATACAAGGGTGACGCAGCCGGTTGCGCAGCCGCCGCTCCCGATGACGGGCCCCGCCCGCCTCGTGCCCAACGCTCGTGAATAATCCGGGTCAGGGTGTTCGTTGCGCGAGCGCGGCGCAGGTCCGCGTCAGGGGCGGCCGAGCTTCGGGTTCAGGGCTTCCGTGAGGCCGTCGCCCAGAAGGTTCCAGGCAAGGACAAGGAGCAGGATGGCAAGCCCGGGCACCAGGGAGAGGTGGGGCGCCGTCCGGAGATACTCGCGCGCCGTGCTGAGCATCGCGCCCCACTCGGGGGAGGGCGGCTGCGCGCCCAGGCCGAGGAAGCTGAGCCCGGAGCCGATCACCACCACGGTGCCCATGCGCAGGGTGAACTGCACGACGATGGGGGCGAGGCAGTTGGGCAGGATGTGCCGCCACAGGATGCGCGGCCCGCTGTTGCCGAGCGCCCGCGCGGCCGCCACGTGCTCCGTTTCCTTGATCGCGTGGGCGGCGCTGTGGGTCACCCGCGCGAAGCCCGGGATGGTGTTGATGCCGACGGCGACCATCAGGTTGACGATGCTCGGGCCCAGCGCGCTCACCACGGCGATGGCGAGGAGAAAGCCGGGAAAGGCGAGGATGATGTCCACCCCGCGCATGAGGATCTCCTCCGGGGCTCCGCCACGATAGGCGGCGGTGAGGCCCACGATGACCCCCGCCCCCGCCGCGATGATGGAGGCGCCCAGCGCCATGCCGAGGGAGATGCGGGCGCCGTAGAGAATGCGCGACAGGATGTCCCGCCCCAGCTCGTCCCGACCGAGACCGTGGCTCCACGACGGCCCGGCCAGCGCCCCGTCGAGGTGCTGCTTCAGGGGATCCTGGGGCGCCACCCAGGGCCCGACGGCGGCCATGAGGAGGAAGAAGAGGACGAGGGCGAGCCCGGCGACGGCGGCGCGGTTGCGCGTGAAGCGCCGCCACGCCGTCGCCGCCGGTCTAGTACTTGACGCGGGGATCGACATACCCGTACAGGAGGTCGGCGGCGAGATTCACCAGTACGGAGACGAAGGTCACGAGCAGGATCGAGCCCTGGACGACGGGAAAGTCCCGCATGCCGATCGATTCGACGATGAGCCAGCCGATACCGGGGAACGAGAACACTGTCTCCACGAGGACCGATCCCGCGAGCACGAACCCGAACTGCAGGGCCACCACCGCGATGATGGGGAGCAGCGCGTTGCGGAGGGCGTGGCGTACGACGACCACGCGTTCCCGCACGCCCTTGGCGCGCGCGGTCCGGATGTAGTCCTCGTCGAGGACGTCGATCATGCTGGTTCGGGTCATGCGCGCGACGATGCCCAGGGTGGAGGCGCCGAGGGTCACCGCGGGCAGGACGAGATGGACAAGACCCCCACTGCCGCCGGCCGGGAACAGACGGAGGAGGACGGCGAAGACGACGATGAGCACGATCCCGAGATAGAAGGAAGGCGTCGAGACCCCCAGCATGGCCACGACCATGGTCACGTGGTCGAACGCGGAGTGCCGGCGCGCCGCCGCGACGATCCCCGCGAGGAGACCGAAGGTGGCCGCGAAGAGCGTGCTCAGCACCGCGAGGAGCGCCGTGTTCCAGAGACGCGGACCGATCTCGTCCAGGACCGGGCGCTGCGTCTTCAACGACCGCCCGAACTCCCCGCGCAGGACGTCGAGGAGGTATCGCTCGAACTGGACGTGAAGCGGCTGGTCGAGGCCGAATTCATGGCGAATCGCCGCGAGCTCTTGAGGCCCCGCGTCGGGGCCGGCCACGAGGCGGGCGGGATCTCCGGGGACGATGCGCATGGTCACGAACACGACCACGAGGATCCCGAAGAGCACCGGGAGCAGAAA
>DASYQB010000138.1:0-11151 GCA_036005985.1 Candidatus Methylomirabilota bacterium
AACGCCGAGATCTACCGCCGGGCCATGGAATACGCCTTGCCCTTCGGCGTGCCCATCATCAGCCACGCTGAGGACGAGCATCTCGCGCACCGCGGGGCCATGCACGAGGGCCTCGTCTCCACCGAGCTGGGCCTCCTCGGCCAGCCCTGGGTCGCCGAGGATGTGATGGTCGCGCGCGATATTCTCCTCGCGGAGCTGACGGGCGCCCACGTGCACATCGCCCACATCTCCACCGCGGGCGCGGTACGACTGGTGCGCGAGGGCAAGGCGCGCGGGGTGCGGGTGACCTCGGAGGTGACCCCGCATCACCTCGTGCTCACCGACGACGCGGTGAGAGAGTACGACCCCAACGCCAAGATGGCTCCGCCTCTCCGGACCAAGCGCGACGTGGAGGCGATGCTGGAGGGGCTCCTCGACGGTACCATCGACTGCATCGCCACCGACCACGCGCCGCATGCGCTCTCCGAGAAGGAGGGCGAGTTCGGGGAATGCGCCAACGGAGTGGTGGGCCTCGAGACCGCGGTGGCCATCCTCCTCGACCGTCTCGTCCGCCCCGGACGCATGGACCTGCCCACCCTCGTGGCGCGGCTGTCCTCGGGTCCCGCCCGGCTCCTGAACCTGCCCGGGGGCAGCCTGGCCCCGGGCGCCCCCGCCGACATCACGGTGCTCGACCTCGAGCAGCAATGGACGGTCGAGCCGGCGCGCTTCCGCTCGCGTGCGCGGAACACGCCCTTCGCCGGCGCCACCGGCGCCGGGGCGCCCGTGCTCACCATCGTCGGCGGCAAGGCGGTGACGACGTGACGGCGGCCCTCCTCGCTCTCGCCGACGGCCGCGTCTTCAGGGGCCGCCCCTGTGGCGCCGAGGGCGAGGCCCACGGCGAGGTCGTCTTCAATACCTCCATGACGGGTTATCAGGAGATCATGACCGATCCCTCGTATCGCGGTCAGCTCGTGTGCATGACCTATCCGCTCATCGGCAACTACGGGGTCAATCCCGAGGACGTGGAGTCACGGCGGCCGTGGGTCAACGGCCTCATCGTCAAGGAGGCGTGCCGCTATCCCTCGAGCTGGCGGGGTCAGATGTCCGTCGAGACCTACATGCGCGAGCACGGCATCGTGGGCATCCAGGGCATCGACACACGTGCCCTCACGCGCCATCTGCGCGACCGGGGCGCGCAGGAAGGCATCATCTCCACCGTGGAGGCCGATGCGAGACGTCTCGTGGAAAAGGCGCGCGCGCTGCCCGGACTGATCGGCCGCGATCTGGTGAGCGAGGTGAGCGTGACCGAGCGCCACGGCTGGGGCGAAGGCGAATGGAATCTCGCCAGGGGCTACACGAAGCCGCCCGTCGCCCGCTTCAAGGTGGTCGCCTTCGACTCCGGGATCAAGCGGAATATCCTGCGCGAGCTCGCCTCGCTCGGCTGCGAGGTGGAAGTGGTGCCCGCGAGCACTCCCGCCGCCGCCGTACTCGAGGGGAAGCCGGACGGAGTCTTTCTCTCGAACGGCCCCGGCGATCCCGAAGCCGTGCCCTATCTCGTGCAGTCGGTACGCGGGCTCATCGGCAAGGCGCCGATCTTCGGCATCTGCCTCGGCAACCAGATTCTCGGCCTGGCCTTCGGCGGCGACACCTACAAGCTCAAGTTCGGCCACCATGGCGCCAATCATCCAGTGAAGGATCTCCTCACCGGGCGCGTGGAGATCACTTCGCAAAACCATGGCTTCGCGGTGGACCTCGCGTCCGTGGAGAAGGCCGGGCTGGTGGAGACGCACGTCAATCTCAACGACGGCACCTCCGAGGGCATGCGCCACCGCGAGCTGCCCGTGTTCTCCGTGCAGTATCACCCCGAGGCCTCGCCGGGGCCTCACGACTCCCACTACCTGTTCGAGCGCTTCGTCACACTCATGGAAGGCACGAGGGGAGGCTGATCCATGCCGAAATATCTGATCTCGTACCGGAAGACCGAGGAGACCGGCCAGAAGCCCGAGTGGGCCGCCTTCACCTGCGAGAGCGAGCTTTCCCTGGAGGCGCATGCCGTCAAGGAACGGGTGGAGAAGCGCATGAGCGTGCTCGGGGAGAAGCTGTGGGGCAACGCGGAGGCGGTGTGGCTGGGCACCGGTCGCATCGACGACATCCTCTACAAGCGCGAGGAGGCCACCCCCGAGACCTCCATCGTCTACGGACAGATCGAGGGCTGACGATGTTCGAGCCGAGACACTGCCGAGTTGCCGCAGGCACGAGAGTGGCGAGGCGAGGGCTGAAAGGATCCTGTGCCTAAACGGACAGACATCCGCAGAATCCTCCTGATCGGCTCCGGGCCCATCGTCATCGGGCAGGCCTGCGAGTTCGACTACTCGGGCACCCAGGCCTGCAAGGCCCTCCGCGAAGAGGGCTTCGAGGTGGTGCTCGTCAACTCGAACCCCGCCACCATCATGACCGACCCCGAGATGGCCGACCGGACCTACGTGGAGCCGCTCACCCCGGAGTTCGTGGCCAAGGTCATCGAGCGGGAGCGGCCCGATGCCATGCTGCCCACGGTGGGTGGCCAGACCGGGCTCAACCTCGCCGTGGCCCTCGCGGAGGACGGCACCCTCGATCGCTACGGGGTGGAGCTGATCGGGGCCAAGCTGCCCGCCATCAAGACGGCGGAGGACCGGCATCTCTTCGCCGCGGCCATGGCGCGCATCGGGCTCGAGATGCCCAAGGGCTTCTTCGCCCGGAGCTACGAGGAAGCAATCGCGGGCACGCGGACGCACCGCATCGGCTTCCCCATGATCATCCGTCCCTCGTTCACCCTCGGGGGCACGGGAGGCTCCATCGCCCACAACCCCGAGGAGCTCGAGGCGTCGATCAAGTGGGGTCTCCAGCAGAGCCCGGCCGGCCAGGTCCTCGTGGAGGAGTCGGTGATCGGCTGGAAGGAATTCGAGCTCGAGGTGATGCGCGACCTCGCCGACAACGTGGTCATCATCTGCTCGATCGAGAACTTCGACCCCATGGGCGTGCACACGGGCGATTCCATCACCGTGGCCCCCGCCCAGACCCTCACCGACAAGGAGTACCAGCGGATGCGCGACGCTTCTCTCGCCATCATCCGCGAGATCGGGGTGGAGACGGGTGGGTCGAACATCCAGTTCGGGGTCAGTCCCACCGACGGGCGCATGGTCGTCATCGAGATGAATCCGCGCGTGTCCCGCTCGTCGGCGCTCGCCTCCAAGGCCACGGGCTTCCCCATCGCCAAGATCGCAGCCAAGCTCGCGGTGGGTTACACCCTCGACGAGCTCCGCAACGACATCACGCGCGAGACGCCCGCTTCCTTCGAGCCCGCCATCGACTACTGCGTGGTGAAGTTCCCGCGCTGGGCCTTCGAGAAGTTTCCCGAGGCGGACCAGACCCTGACCACCCAGATGAAGTCGGTGGGCGAGGCCATGGCCATCGGGCGCACCTTCAAGGAAGCGCTGCAGAAGGCCGTGCGCTCCCTCGAGCAGGACCGGTGGGGGCTGGTGATGGACCAGGCTCCCGCGGAGATCGAGGTGCTGCGCCAGAGGATTCGCGTGCCCAATGCCGAGCGCTGCTTCGCGGTGGCCGAGGGCTACCGGCGGGGGATGACCACCCAGGAGCTCTTCGCGCTGAGCGCCATCGATCCGTGGTTCCTCGAGAACATCCGCGAGATCGTCGAGTTCGAGACGACCATCGCCGCCTCCGGGCTCGCGGACCCGGAGACGCTCAGGCAGGCGAAGCAGATGGGCTTCGCCGACCGGCGGCTCGCTGAGCTGTGCGGGGCCTCGGAAGCGGACGTCCGAGCCCGGCGCCTCGCCGCGGGCATCCGCGCCACCTTCAAGATGGTGGACACCTGCGCGGCCGAGTTCGAGGCGCACACGCCCTACCTCTACTCGACATACGAGGAAGAGGACGAGGCGCCGGCTACCCCGCGCGACAAGGTGGTCATCCTCGGCTCCGGTCCGAACCGGATCGGCCAGGGCATCGAATTCGACTACGCGTGCGTGCACGCCGCCTTCGCCCTCAAGGAATCGGGGGTGGAGGCGATCATGGTCAACTGCAACCCCGAGACCGTTTCCACCGACTACGACACCTCGGACCGCCTCTACTTCGAGCCGCTGACCTTCGAAGACGTCATGAACATCGTGGAGCGCGAGCGGCCGCGCGGCGTCATCGTCCAGTTCGGCGGCCAGACTCCTCTCAAGCTCGTCGTGCCGCTGGAGCGGGCGGGCGTGCCCATACTCGGCACGCCGCCCGATGCCATCGATCGCGCGGAGAATCGCAAGCGCTTCGCCGAGCTCCTCGGCGACCTCGGCCTCGCCCAGGCGCCCGGCGAGACCGCCGGCTCGTACGAGGAAGCGGCGCGCATCGCCGACGGCATCGGCTACCCCGTCCTCGTGCGCCCCTCCTACGTGCTGGGAGGCCGCGCCATGCAGATCGTCTACGACCGCGAGGACCTCAAGGCCTATATGCGGGAGGCGGTCCGGGTCAGCCCCGAGCATCCCATCCTCGTGGACAAGTTCCTCGAGGACGCTCTCGAGGTGGACGTGGACGCCATCGCCGACGAGCAGCGAGTGGTGGTGGGCGGGGTGATGGAGCACATCGAGAAGGCGGGCATACATTCGGGCGACTCCGCGTGTGCGCTGCCCCCCTACTCCCTCGGCGACGACCAGATCGAGCGCATCAAGGTCCAGACCCGTTCCCTCGCCCGAGAGCTCGGGGTGATCGGCCTTCTCAACATCCAGTTCGCCATCAAGAACGAGACGGTCTACGTCCTCGAGGTCAATCCGCGCGCCTCGCGCACCGTGCCCTTCGTCTCCAAGGCCATCGGCGTCCCCCTCGCCAAGCTCGCCACCAAGGTGATGCTCGGCCACCGCCTCGCCGACCTCGGCTTGGCCACGGAGCGCGAGGTCGGGCACATCGCGGTCAAGGAAGCGGTGTTCCCCTTCATCAAGTTCCCCGGGGTGGACGTGATCCTCGGCCCCGAGATGAAGTCCACGGGCGAGGTCATGGGCATCGACCGCGATTTCCGCAAGGCCTACGTCAAGTCCCAGATCGCCGCCGGCTCGCCCCTGCCCACCTCGGGCAAGGTCTTCCTCTCCGTGAAGAATCGGGACAAGCGGGCGGTGCTGCAGGTGGCCAAGCGGCTCGCCGACATGGGCTTCTCCCTCGTGGCCACCGTGGGCACGGCCAAGCTCCTCACCCGCCAGGGCATGACGGTGGAGCCCGTCCACAAGGTCAAGGAGCAGCTCCGGCCCAATATCGTGGATCTCATGAAGCGCGGGGAGATCGCCCTCGTCTTCAACACCCCAGAGGACGGGCAGGCCCGCAAGGATTCCTATCTCATCCGGCGGACGGCGGTGACCCAGAACATCCCGTACTACACGACGGTGGACGGCGCCCAGGCCGCGGTCGGCGGCATCGAGGCCCTCCTCAAAGGAGAAATGACCGTGCAGCCGCTACAGGACTACTATGCCCAGCGATCCTAAGGACCGTCTGATCGTGGCCCTGGACGTGGATTCCGTCGATCGCGCGGTGGCCCTCGTGGATGCCCTCGCGGGCCAGGTGACCCGCTTCAAGGTCGGCTCCCAGCTCTTCACCGCCTTCGGCCCGCCCGCGGTGGAGGCTGTGCGCAAGCGCGGCGGTGAGGTCTTCCTCGATCTCAAGTTCCACGACATCCCCAATACCGTGGAGGGGGCGGCGCGGGAAGCGGTGAGGCTGGGCGTCTTCATGTTCAATGTGCACGCCTCGGGAGGCCGGGCCATGATGCGCGCGGCGGCCCACGGCGCGGCGGAGTCCGCCCACACCCTCGGCGTTCCGCGCCCGCTCGTGATCGCGGTCACCGTGCTCACCAGCCTCGACCGGACGACCTTGGGTGGGGAGCTCCACGTCGCCTCGTCCGTGGAAGGCCACGTGCTCCATCTCTGTGGCTTGGCCCGCGAAGCCGGGCTCGACGGCAACGTTGCCTCGCCCAACGAGATCCGCGCCATTCGCAACGCCCTCGGGCCACGCTGGGCCATCGTCACCCCGGGCGTCCGTCCGGCCGGCGGAGAGCACCAGGACCAGTCGCGGGTGGCCACGCCGCGCGCCGCCACGGAGGCGGGCGCCGACTACCTGGTGGTGGGCCGGCCCATCACCGCCGCTCCTGACCCTGCCCAGGCCGCCGCGGCCATCCTCGCGGAGATGCGCGGATGACCCCCACCCGGGAGCACGCGACCCTCATGCGCCGGCTCTACGAGATCGGGACCATGCGCTTCGGCGACTTCACCCTCAAGTCCGGGATCAAGTCGCCCTTCTACATCGACCTGCGCGTGGTGATCTGCTTCCCCGACGTGCTGCGGCGGATCGGCGTCCTCATGGCGGCCGAGGTCAGCCGGTGCGCGGGCGACCGCATCGCGGGCATCCCCTACGCGGGGCTGCCCCTCGCCGTGTCGGCGAGCCTCGAGGGCAATCTGCCCCTCATCTATCCGCGCAAGGAAGAGAAGGGTTACGGCACCAAGCGGCGCATCGAGGGCATCTACGAGCCGGGGGATCGCGTGGTGCTCATCGACGACATCATCACCGACGGCGGCAGCAAGTTCGAAGCCATCGCGGTGCTCGAAGAAGCGGGCCTCATCGTCAACGACCTCGTCATCCTCATCGATCGCGAGCAGGGCGGGCGCGAGCTGCTCGCCTCCAAGGGCTACGCCCTGCACTCCATCCTCACCATCTCGCAGTGCCTCGACGAGTGGGAGACCTCGGGCCTCGTGGACGCCGCGGCCATCGAGCAGTCCCGGGAGTTCGTGAAGGCCACGCGGTTCGCCTGATGGCCGCCGTCGGCGACGGCGTGGGTGAGACCCTCCTCGACGAGGAGGCCATCCGGACCGAAGTGGCGCGGCTCGCCGCGCAGATCTCCGCAGACTACGCGGACAAGACGCTGCATCTGGTGGGAGTCCTCAAGGGCGCCGCCGTCTTCATCGCCGATCTCCTGCGCGCCCTCAGCATACCCGCCACCATGGACTTCATCTCCATCGTCCCCTACGGGCGGGTCACCGCCTCCGGGGTGGTGAGGATCCGCAAGGATCTCGACGAGCCGCTGGAAGGCAAGGACGTGCTCGTGGTTGAAGGCATCTGCGCGAGCGGGCTCAGCCTCTCCTACCTCCTGCGGAACTTCCAGACCCGGGGTCCCGCTTCCATCAAGACGTGCGCCTTCGTGGCCAAGCGTCGCGAGCGATCGGCGGAGGTCACCCTGGACTATGTGGGGCGCGAGATTCCCGACGTCTTCGTGGTCGGCTACGGCCTCGACGCCCAGGAGCACTACCGCAACCTGCCCTATATCGCCCGCCTCGCCTGAGCGCGTGACCTCACGGTGCGCGGCAGCCCACACACGCGCGAAGGCCCCGGGGCGCCGGGCCGCCCGCACCATTGCCCTCGGCCTCCTCACCTTCTGCGCGGTCGCGCTTCCCGCACCCGCGGCGGAGAGACCCGAAGTAGGCGAGACCATCGTTAAGCGCGGCCGTATCGCCTCCGACCTCTATGCCTTTGGCGGCAGGGTGGACGTGGGTGCCGACGTCAACGGCGATCTCATCGCGGGGGGCGGCCTCGTCACCATCAGTCACCAAGTGCATGGCGATCTCATCGTGGGCGCGGGCTCGGTGGTGGTGGGCGGCGTGGTGGAGAAGGGCGTGCGCGCAGCGGGCGGCTCCGTCACCATCGCCGGTCGCGTCGGACGCAATATCAATATCGCGGGGGGCAGCATCAGCATCGGCCCCGAAGCGGTGGTGGGTGGTCACGCCCAGCTCGCGGGGGGCGAGGTGCGAGTGGCCGGGGTCATCGGCCGGAAGCTCCGGGTGGCGGGGGCGATGGTGGTGCTCGGCGGTGAGGTCGCGGGAAACGTGGAGGTGGTGGCCCAGGAGATCGAGGTCCTCCCCAGCGCCCGGATCAGGGGCAAGCTGGTGTACTGGAGCCCCCGGCCCGCCCGCATCGATCCGCAGGCGACGATCAGCGGCCCCGTCACTCACAATCTGCCGGAGCTGCCGAGCCGGATCGCGCGCACGGGCACCGCCATCGTCACCGTATCGCGCGCCTCGTTCATGGCGGGCCTCACCGTCATCGCCGTCGGCCTCTTCCTCGCCTTCCCGCGCTTCACCGTCCGCGCCGCGCGGACCGTGGGCTCCGATCCCCTCAAGAGCCTCGGCATGGGACTGCTCCTCTTCGCGGCCATTCCCGTCCTCGCCATCCTGAGCATGATCACCATCCTCGGCATTCCCCTCGGGCTCCTCATCTTCCTCGGCTTCTCCATCGCTCTTCTCCTCGGCTTCGTGCTCGTCGCCTTCTATCTCGGCGACGTGGGCGCCCAGGCCTTCATGGGCCGGCGATCGGGGGAGCGGCTGGTCCGCGTGGCCTTTCTGATCCTCGCCCTGGGGATCCTCCTCCTCGCCCGGCAGATTCCCGCGATCGGCGCGGTGCTCATCGTGGTCACGGTGATTCTCGGGCTGGGCGCCATGAGCCTCTACGTCTGGCGGCGCCGGGCCGACCTCGGACTGGAGGGATCAGGCTAGCGTCTCTCCGGCGCCTCTGCTATGAAGGAGCCGGACCGGCCGCCGACCCTGTACGTTGAGGGCGAAGCGGACGGGCGAGGTGACAAAGGTGACGCCTCCGGGAGCTGACGGGCAGGTTTCTTCCACGCAGAAGTGGGCCATCACCTTGTCCGTCATGGTCGTCGCCTTCATGCAGGTCCTCGACACCAGCGTGACCAACGTGGTCCTTCCGCACCTGCAGGGATCGCTCTCCGCCGGCCTCGAGGAAGTGTCCTGGGTCCTCACCTCGTACTTGGCCGCCAACGCCGTCATCATCCCCGCCACGGGCTGGCTGGCCGGCCTGCTCGGGCGCAAGCGCTTCTTCCTCATCTGCGCCGCCCTCTTCACCGTCAGCTCTTTTCTTTCGGGCATCGCGCCGAATCTCACCTTCCTCATCGTGGCCCGCATCTTCCAGGGCATCGGAGGCGGCCCGATCATTCCCCTCTCCCAGGCCATCCTGTGGGAGATCTTTCCCCTCGGTCAGCGGGGCCTCGCCATGGCGGTGTGGGGCATCGGCTTCATGATGGGCCCCATCATCGGGCCGACCCTCGGCGGTTACATCGCCGACAACTGGTCGTGGCGCTGGATCTTCTACATCAACCTGCCCGTGGGCTTCCTCGGCTTCTTCATGGCCAGCGCCTTCCTCTTCGACCCGCCCTACCTGCGCAAGCCCGGCCGCGTCGACTGGCCCGGCCTCACCCTGATGGTGCTGGGCTTCGGCTGCCTTCAGCTCCTCCTCGATCGCGGCGAGCGGGAGGACTGGTTCGACTCCACGCTCATCGTGTCCCTCGCCGTGCTCGCGTGCGGCGCCCTCGTGGGCTTCGTCATACGCGAGCTCATGGCCCGGGAGCCCATCCTCGATCTCCGGGTCTTCGCCGACCGCAACTTCGCCACCGGCGCCACCTTCATCGCGCTCATCGGGCTCGGGATGTTCTCGAGCATGCTCCTCCTCGCCGTCTTCACCCAGAAGCTCCTCGGCTACGACGCGTGGACGTCGGGGCTGGTGCTCGCCCCGGGGGGCTTCGGCAACATGCTGTCCCTGCTCCTCTGCGGCCGCCTCGTCACCCGCATGGACCAGCGGCTCCTCCTGACCTTCGGCTGCGTGGTCAATGCCATCAGCCTGTACATGATGTCCAATCTCACCCTGAGCGTGGATTACTGGACCCTCGCCTTCCCCCGCTTCATCCAGGGCTTTGCCCTCGGCTTCATCTTCGTGCCTCTCTCCACCCTCACCCTGTCCACCATCGCCCGCGACAAGCTCGTGAACGCCACCTCCGCCTACAATGTCCTGCGCAACCTCGGAGGCAGCGTGGGCATCGCGCTGGCCACCACCTTCCTCGCCCAGCGCAGCCAGTACCACCAGGCGAACCTCGTCGGCCACGTGAACGTCTGGGATCCCGCCACCCAGGCCCGGCTCCAGGGCTGGACCGATCACTTCATCGCCCACGGCGCCGATACCTTCACCGCCCAGCGGCGCGGGCTCGCCATGCTCTACAACGACACGCTGGGACAGGCCCAGGTGCTCGCCTACGTCGACGACTTCTGGCTCCTCGCCATCCTCTTCTCGATCATTCCCCTCTTCCTCCCCGTCATGCGGCGCGTCCGCGTCGATCCCCCCGAGCCCAAGGAAGAAGACGATTCGTCCGGCTCGGGCCGCGTTCCCCCCCTCCCCGCGTCCGTCGACTGAAGCCCGGCGACCCGACAGTCACGGCCGCTCCGATGCCGAAGCGTAGTATGGGGCGCATGGCCTGCTCCCCGTTTCGCTTCACCGGGGCCTCATGATGCAGGCCGCATGATCCGGCAGCGAGCGCCCATGACGAAGCGCTTGCCCGCGGGAGCCCTGCTCCTCGGCTACATGGTCCTCGTCACTGCCGTCATCACGCTCGCCCCCTTCCGCTTCGCACGACCCGCCGTGTTTACCCTGTCCTGGCTGGCCTATCCCGCGGACGTAGCGGCCAACGTGCTGCTCTTCCTTCCCCTCGGCTTTCTCTTCCGCGTCAGCGCGCCGCGCTCCGTCGGGCACGTCCGTATCGTCGTGGCCGCGTGTCTCCTCAGCGTCACCTTCGAAGCCGCCCAGCTCTTCCTGCCCGGCCGTTTCGCGAGCCCGGTGGACGTGATGAGCAATACCCTGGGAGCGGGGCTCGGCTCGGTCCTCCACGCGCGCATCGCCGCCCACCTCGACCGCCGCCTCGTGCGCGGCCTGGCCCTCGAGCTCCCGCTCATGGTCGTGGTGTATCTCCTCGTGCCGCTGCTCTGGCTGGACGGCTTCGCGGCGGGGCACGACGGCGGGCGGCTCGTGCTGTCTCCGCTCCTCGGCCTCGCGGGAGCCATGGTGCTCGCCGCCATCTGGCGGCACCGGCTGGCCGATCGCGGTGTGCTCTCCCCCGCCCGGCTGGCCTGCATCACCGCGGGCTGGTACGTGGTGGGCGCGGCCCCCGGGCTCATCCGCCGGCCCCTCCTCGTGCTGGGGGCGGCCCTCCTCGTCGGGCTGGTGGCGCGGCTCGAGGCGACGCGGCCTCTCTCCCTCGTGCCCGAGCGGCGCTTCGAGCTGCCCACGCTGCGTCGCGTGTGGCCCCTCCTCGCCGGCTATCTCGTCCTG
>DASYQB010000139.1:0-2381 GCA_036005985.1 Candidatus Methylomirabilota bacterium
GGCGAGCATTCCCGCAGCGAGAAGCATCAGAGCTACCCACGACATTCGAGAGCGTGTCGCCATGGCCATCCTCCTCCGGAAGCGTCGGCGCCGAGCGCGCCAGCAGTATCCGGCCCGGTCCGGGCCAAGTCAACTCGCGGGAGTTGACCGTCGCGAATATCCCTCGCGAAGGCGGAAGGACAGCATGAACCCCGTGAGAAGCAGGACAGCGAGCACACTCCACATGACGCGATAGCCGAGCCAGTGGGCGATATGGCCGAAGACGATGGAGCCCAGAGCAGTGCCCACGAGGAAAACCGCGCTGAATATGCCCACGGCGCCCCCGCGTCTCGTCTCCGGTGTCACGTCCATCAGGAGGGCGGCGAGCGCCGGGTACAGGAAGCCGTGGGCACTCCCCGCGAGGAGGCCGGTGAGGAAGAGGA
The DNA here is from genome assembly GCA_036005985.1 of Candidatus Methylomirabilota bacterium. Classification (GTDB taxonomy): domain Bacteria; phylum Methylomirabilota; class Methylomirabilia; order Rokubacteriales; family CSP1-6; genus AR37. Next base: position 423 of record DASYQB010000139.1, read on the forward strand.
AGGGGACGACGGGATAGCTCACGCGCGGACCGACGAAGAAGGCGAGACAGACGAGGAGGGCGGCGGACGCCGCCATGATGAACATGGAGGGAACGATGACGGCGCGACGGCCCCGGATGTCGATGAGATTGCCGCCGACCACGCGCACGCCCACCGCAGCGATGGCGTAGGCGGTATAAAACAGGCTGATGCTGTGGACGCCGAGGCTGTCACCGAAGGTCGGCAGGAATGTGAACATCACTCCCGTCCCCAGCCCGAAGAAGAAGGCGAGGGCCATGTGGAGGTGCATGATGTCCAGCACGCCTTCCCGCAGCGAGCTCAGCCCCGGGCCGGGCCCCATGTGGGGCGGACGGATACCGGAGGTTCGCACCACGAGGAGCGCGGCGGCGGCGGCGAGGAGCACGGCGAGCAGGAAGAGCCAGATGAAGCCCACCCGCCGGATGACCAGCTCACCGGCTACGGGAGCGAGGGCCGTCCCGAGAAAGCCTGACACGCCGTAGATGCCGAGCGCCCAGCCCCGACGCTCCAGGGGCACGAGCTCGATCACGTGCATGTAGTTGGCCACGAAGAACGAGGAGAAGCCCAGTCCCTGCACGACGCGGAGGACGCCGAGGAGCGGGATGGACTGGGTGAGCAGGAAGCCGGCCGAGGCGACCATGAGGAGCACCACCCCGAGCGACATGAAGACGCGACGGCCGACCCGGTCGAGCCAGAGGCCGATCAGTGGCTGGCAGACGATGCCGGCGGCGCTGTACATGCCCTGGACGAAGCCGATCTCCGCCTCCGTCCCTCCGAGCCGCTGAACGTAGAGAGGGAGGAGGATGAAGCAGCTGAGGCTCGACATGAACACGAAGTTGGTGAAGGTGGCCCGGGCGAATGGTCCGCTGCTGACGAACTCGAGCCCACGAATCACGGGCGTTGCGGCCCGCTTTCCCCGAGACGTAAGATAGCCGCGCCCATGGCTCGCCCCGCCATCATTCGCGATCAATGTAGCATGTGCGAAGTGTAGGCACGCTCCTGGACACCATCGCGCAGGCCTTCGATCGTGCCCTCGTGCTCTCCGACGATGGACGCGGCCGGCTCGAGGCACCGAGCGTCTTGCAGTCGTGGCCCGGCCTCGTCCACGGCGGCTGCCTCGTCGCCCTCGTGGACGCGGCGGCCGGGCGCCTCGGCGGGAGCGCGGGCCCGCGGCGTATCGAAGGACGCCTCACGTCATCTGTGCCCATCGAGACCACGCTCGACCTCGAAGCGGGCCGGAGCAACGACATCATCAGCCTCAGCATCCGCCACGAAGGACAGACCCTGATGAGCGGCGGGGTCACCGCGCTCGGCAAGGCGTCGTCATCCGCAGCGTGGCGCGGCAACAGCGACGGCTCTCCCCTGCCCACGTCGGACCTCTGTCTCGCCTGCGGCGCGCAGAATCCCCTGGGGCTTCAGACCACGCTGGCCTTCGACGCCGAGGGCGTGTGGGCCCGACTCCAGCCGCGCGCTCCCTGGCGCGCGAGCGGGGACCGTCTTCACGCGGCGATGGCGCCCGTCCTCCTCGACGAGTTGTCGTGGTGGCTTGGCGCCCTCGTCATGAAGGAGGGCGGCCTCACCAACCGCCTCGCCGTCGACCTGCACGAGCCCTCCGCGTCCTTCGACGAGCCGCTGGTGGCCGCGGGCCGCTTCGTCGACGTCACCCCCATCGACAAGAAGCGCACCTTCTGGCGCACCGAAACCACCCTCAGCACCGCCTCAGGCCTTCTCCTCGCCACCGGCTCCATCGTCTACCGCGGCGGCACCGACTACTCCGCGCGCCAAATCCCCTACTTCAAACCCCGCACTCCGCTATCGGTCTTTCGTCGCATGTTTCCCAACTACTCTTAGGTGGCGTGCCGGCAACTCGCCGGCTGGGGGTGGGGGGCAGCCTCCGCGGACCACGCTGCGTCGCATTCCCCGGGGCCACTCGAGCCCGCC
>DASYQB010000140.1:0-1781 GCA_036005985.1 Candidatus Methylomirabilota bacterium
AAGCTCTAGTCCGAATTGTTCGCGACCGTTTGGCGCGAGGCGGGCGGGTCCTGTCATCCGCCCGACTGCACGAGCGGCGCTTGGGAACAATCCGGACCAGGCTCACTATGGTATTCTCGGCGCCGTGACTCAACAATCTGCGGACATCGCCATCGTCGGGGGCGGCATCGTGGGCCTCGCCACCGCCCTTTCCCTGACGGACAGCTATCCGCAGGCACGCGTGGTCATCCTCGACAAGGAAGCCCGGGTCGCCACGCATCAGACCGGCCACAACAGCGGCGTGATCCACTCCGGCATCTACTACAAGCCCGGCTCCCTCAAGGCGCGCCTGTGCACGGAGGGCGCGCGGCTCATGAAGGCCTTCTGCACCGAGCACGGCATCCACTGGGAGCTCTGCGGCAAGCTCATCGTGGCCACCGACGAGAGCGAGCTCGGCCGCCTGCAGAGTATTCACGAGCGCGGCCAGGCCAACGGGCTAAGCGGCCTCAAGGTGCTCGAAGCCTCCGAGGTCAAGGCCTACGAGCCGAACTGCCGCGCGGTGAAGGCGCTCGTCGTGCCCGAGACCGGCATCGTGGACTATGTCCAGGTGGCCGAGAAGATGGCCGAGCTGCTCAAGCGGCGCAGCGTCGAGATCATGACGGGGGCGGGGGTGACCGCTATCCGCCGCACCGGGCAGGGGCTCACCCTCGACACGGCGCGCGGAGCGGTGGAGAGCCGGTACCTCGTCAACTGCGCCGGGCTCTACTCGGACGAGGTGGCACGGCTCATGGGCATTCGGCCGGAAGTGCGCATCATCCCGTTTCGCGGCGAGTACTACATGATCCGGCCCGAGCGCCGCGCCCTCGTGAAGAACCTGATCTATCCCGTCCCGGACCCCGAGTTCCCGTTCCTCGGTGTGCACTTCACGCGTACCGTCCACGGCGACGTGGAGGCGGGCCCCAATGCCGTGCTGGCTTTTGCGCGGGAGGGCTACACCCTGGGCACGGTGCGGCCCGGCGAGGCGCTCGGCATGCTCGGCTACGCGGGATTCTGGAACATGGCGCGGCGGTACTGGAAGATGGGTGGCTACGAGCTCTACCGCTCGGCGAGCAAGGCGGCCTTCGTGCGGTCACTCCAGAAGCTGGTGCCGGACATTCGCACCGAAGACATCCAGCGCGGGGGGGCGGGAGTGCGGGCGCAGGCCGTGAGCCCGAACGGCTCACTGGTGGACGACTTCAGGATCAGCGTCACCGAGGGCGCGGTGCACGTGGTCAACGCGCCCTCGCCGGCGGCCACGGCGTCGCTTGCCATCGGCCGTCACATCGCCGGCCTCGCCGGCGACACGTTTGGCTTGAAGAAGTAGGTGGGCTAGGCTTCGCGCCTCAGACGCTCGTCCCGCCTTCGTCGGTCTTCCGTTTCCGCTCCCGTTCTTCGGCTTCCCGCGCGCGGTTCTCGGCCTCGCGCGCCCGCTCCTCCGCGGCGAGCATGCGGCCTGAGAGATCCTTGATGATGGCCAGGGCGAGGGCGGGATTGGTCCGGACCATGGCGTCGAGCCGGTTGGCAGGAATGAGGAGCAGGGTGACGGGATCGGCGGCAATGGCGGTGGCGGAACGGGGGGCATTCCTGAACAGCGCCAGCTCGCCGAGCAGCTCGCCCTTGCCGAGGACACGGAGGAGCTTCTCCTCGCCGCCGAGGTTCTTCCTCACCTCCACCTTGCCTTCGTGGACGAGGAAGGCCTCGCTCTTCGCGTCGTCGCCTTCCTTGAATATGACGTCGCCGGCCTTGAACGTCCGGCTGGGAAT
>DASYQB010000141.1:0-2675 GCA_036005985.1 Candidatus Methylomirabilota bacterium
GAGATAGAAGACGCGCGGGAAGCCGGTGCCGTTCCAGAGCGGGTCCTCCCAGGTGCCGTCCGTGCTCTGGGTCTCGGAGAGGTACCGGATGCCGCGCTCCACCTCCGGTCCCTCGGCATGACCGACGGCGAACAGGGCGAGACGCGCCCATGCCGTCTGGCTCGGGATCGACTCGCCGCGGCCGGCCAGCTCGGCCTCGTCGTACGAGCCGAGTGTCTCGCCCCAGCCGCCATCGGAATTCTGGCGGGAGAGGAGCCAGGCCACCGCGCGTCGGACGTACTCCTGCGAGACTTCCTCGCCGATGGCACCCACGCCGCGCAGCACCGACCACGTCCCGTAAATGTAGTTGACGCCCCAGCGGCCGTACCAGGATCCGTCCTCGGCCTGGGTGCGCCGGATGAAGGCAAGCGCCCGCCGCGCCGCAGGGTGGCTCGGGTCCTCGCCGAGCGTGCCCAAGAGTTCGAGGCCGCGTCCGGTCAGATCCTCCGTGGAGGGATCGAGCAGGGCCCCGTGATCGGCGAACGGGATATTGTTGAAGATGAGCCGGTTGTTGTCGGCATCGAAGGAGCCCCAGCCCCCATCGGATCCCTGCATGCCGAGAAACCACGCGAGCCCCCGGTCGATCGCGCGCCGCCGGCGCTCGGGCTCGAGTCCCTGGACCCGGTGGAGCGCCATCAGGACCATGGCCGTGTCGTCGAGGTCAGGGTAGAAGTCATTGTCGTACTGAAACGGCCAGCCACCCGGGGGCACGTGTGGGCGCTTGACCTGCCAGTCGCCTGGCACCGTGATCTGCTTGTCGATCATCCACTCGGCTGCCAGCTGGAGCTGCGGGTGATCCGCGGGCAGCCCGGAGTCGACGAGCGCATTCACGGCGATCGCGGTGTCCCAGACGGGCGAGAGGCAGGGCTGGTAATGCAGGGACGTGGTGGTCTCGACCCCGAGCGCCTCGATTTCCTTGATCTGGCCCCGGATCAGCGGGTGATCTTCGGGATAGCCGAGCGCCTGGAGCGCGAGGACGGCATTGGTCATGGCCGGGAAGATCCCGCCGAGGCCGCCGGGCACGGCGAGCCGCTCCTCGAGCCACCGCCGCACCGCCTCCACGGCGCGAGCTCGAAGGGGCCGCGGCCCGAGGCGTTCCCACCCCTTGAGGCAATCGTCCACACCGATGAAGAAGTTCTTCCAGAGGAAGGTCTTGGGCGAGAACGGGCGGGGCACCCGGGGAAATCTGAGGCTGGCCCGCTCGCGGGGAACCAGCCACAGCTCGTCGAGCCGGCAGGACTCCGGCAGGAGCATCACGGGCTTGACGTCCATAAGGATGAGGAGCGGAACGATGACCGTGCGCGACCAGTACGAGACCTCGAGCAGGTTGAAGTACGACCAGCGGGGCAGGAGCATGATCTCGACGGGCATCGCCGGGATCCCCGACCAGTCGTACTCGCCGAAGAGCGCGAGCAGGATCTTCGTGAAGACGTCGGCCTCGGTGGGGCCGCCGGCGGCGCGGATCCGGGCGCGGGCCGCCGTCATCGCGGGGTCGCCGACCGGCACGCCGGCGACCTTCATGGCGAAATAGGCCTTGATGGTCGCCGACAGGTTGGCGGGGCCCTTGTGGTAGATGCTGAAGCCCCCGTCAGGAAGCTGCTCGCGGCGCAGATACGTGACGATCTTCCCCTCGCGCTCGCGGTCGACCCGCCCCGTGAGATGGCAGAAGAGGAGGTACTCGCTGGTGATGGTGGTATTGGCCTCGAGCTCTCCGACCCAGTGCCCGTCAGGACTTTGGGCAGCGAGGAGCGAAGCCTGTGCCCGCTCGATGGCGGAGTCAACAGGGGCGATCACGGCCGTCGACGAGGTCATGAGTATCGGTCTATCCTCCCAAAAAACATCGCTAGATACTATCACGGGGCCATGCGCGTGCTGCCCCCGTTCTTGAAAAAACCCTGCTGGTCTAATAGGATGCCCGCGAGCTAGCCCTCCGATGCCGATCTCGCCCGCCCCGATTGCCTCGCTCCTTCTGGGCACCCTGCTCCTCCGGCCCTACGTATTCGCCTTCTTCGCCGTCTTCGCTTGGGCCGCAACGCGCGATCTCGGCGCCCTGCGCATGCTGGGCTTCCTGGCCTGGGGCTTCGCGGTGGCTTTCGCGGCCGAGTACGCCTCAACGCGGGTGGGCGTTCCATTCGGCCTCTATCACTACACGGGCGCTACGCGGGGGATCGAGCTCTACCTCGGCAATGTACCGTTCTTCGACTCCTTGTCGTTTCCGTTCCTCGCCTATGCCTCCTTCTGCCTCGCGCGGAGGGTCCTCGGGCCGGTCGATCGCGGGCGGATGACCCTGCTCGCCGGAGTCCTCATGATGCTGCTCGACGTCGTGATCGACCCCCTCGCGGTCCGGGGCGATCGATGGTTCCTTGGGCGCATCTTCTACTACGCGGAGGCGGGCGCCTACTTCGGCGTGCCCCTCTCGAACTTCGCGGGTTGGCTCGTCGTGGGGTGGGTGACGGTGGGCGGATACCTCGCGGTGGCAGGGAAAAGCGACCGCCCGGGCCGGCCGGAGGTGGGCGTCGGCCTCTACTATGGGGTGCTGCTGTTCAACCTCACGATCACCTGGTGGATCGGCGAAATGGGTCTCCTGGCGATGGGAATCCTGATTCACGCCGCAACCTTTCTGCTACTCTATATAG
>DASYQB010000142.1:0-1977 GCA_036005985.1 Candidatus Methylomirabilota bacterium
TGACCCGCAATGCCTTCCAGAGCGTCGGCGACCCGGTCCATGAACATGCGGTCGTCCGACACGAAATGATCCGAGGGGAGCACCGTCATGGAAGCCTCTGGATCACGGGCCTGGACCCAGTGCGCGGCGAGGAGGATAGCCGCCGCCGTCCCCCTGTCCTTCGGCTGCTCGAGCACATGCGGCGGGCGCGGCTCGTGCCTCAGCTCCGCCCTCATGTATCCGCCCTGGCCGGCCATCGTCACCACCACCGTGCGTTCGGGTGGGATGGAGAGCCGCACGCGATCGAGCGTCTGTCTCAGAAGCGACTTGCCGCCGGTGAGCACGGCATACTGCTTCGGCCTGTCCTCGCCGTATACGTGCCGGGTGAGCCCGCGAAGCCGCATGCCCTTGCCCCCCGCCAGCACCACCGCCCACGTACGCCCACCGGTGCGCGGAGCCCACTGCTGGATTGCTAGATTGGATTGGGTCATGGGCGCTCTCCTCGCAACCCTTATGCCAGTGCCTTCGATTGCAGCATTCGCGGCTAAGCTCGCGCCAGTTCGAGCGGACTGGCGCGAGGCCTCGCGCCGCATATCATACTCGCCTCAAGTGTCGAAAGGCCCGCTGGGGCGAATCTACTCGGTAATTTGTACCACAGTTTATTTCGCACATAGGTCGCCGTGACGTGTTGCTCCGCAACCTCCCGAAAGTGGGAGTCCCCCCGCGCGCTCGTCAGGGGCATATGACTTGCAGCCTTCCCGCCCAACGAGGCGATCAGCCACCAGGAGGGCACATGAGCAGGAAGACATGCGAGTGTGGAGCGCCGGTACTTCGGGCCGTTGAGGATCTCGGATGCGTCGACTGCGGGCGCCCGTGTTGCCCGGTCTGCGCGTACACCCTCGAATCCGTCGCCTACTGTGCTTTTTGCGCGGCCGCGTTTCTCGACGTGGCGCAGTACGCCACGAAACGGTAAAGAGCCGGATCCTGATCACGCGACGATTCCCGGCGGCGGGAATCGTCTGCGTCCTTTATGCGTTCCCTCCCGGCGGTGATCGTCATGCTCGCCCGTGACCGAAGAAGGGAGCCGTCATGACGGACATGTGGAGTGACTTGGTGTGGACGGCCATTCACAATGTGACCTCGCGTCTCATCCTCATTCTGCCCGGCATCCTCGCCATGGCGACGCTGGCCGCGCTCGGCCTGGCTGTCGGATGGGTCATGGGCCGGCTTGCCCGCCGGCTCGCCCGGACCATGGCCTTCGACCGGCGCGCCGAGGAGTGGGGCTTGAGCCAGGCCATGGGCCGCTCGGGAATTCGCCGCACACCCTCTGACGTCTTCGGCCTCGCCGTCTTCTGGAGCATCGTCGTGGTCTCGGTGACCCTGGCCGTGGATGCCCTGGCTATCCCCGGCACGGGACGCGTGACGGACTTCATCCTCTACTCGGTACCGCGCGTCCTCGGCGCGGCCTTGATCATGCTGATCGGCTGGCTCGCTTCGAATTTCCTCGCCGAAGGTGTCCTCATCGCCGCCGTCAACGCTCACGTGCCGGAGGCGCGGCTCCTCGCCCGGGCCATTCGCTGGGCCGTCCTGCTCTTCGCCGCGGCCACCGCCATCACCCACCTCGGCATCGGCAAGGAGATGGTGCTGGTCGCCTTCGGGATCACCTTCGGTGGCCTTGTCCTGACCCTGTCCCTGGCCTTCGGATTCGGCGGCCGGCGGCTCGCCCGACAGATCCTGAATCGCTATCTCCGCCGCGATCCCCATCATCCCCCGAGCGAGACGCTCACCCACCTGTGAGCGACATCGGTCTTCGGTGATGGACGCCAAGTCACTGCTCGCGGAGGCGATGGCGCGGCTCGGGCGGCCGCGCAGCGCGACTTACCGGTTCCAGCTCGGGTCGGCGCTGGGATTCGATCAGGTTGCCGCGCTCGTCCCCTACCTGGAGGCGCTCGGGGTCACTGACGCGTATCTCTCGCCCTGCTTCAAGTGCGGGCCGGG
>DASYQB010000143.1:0-22589 GCA_036005985.1 Candidatus Methylomirabilota bacterium
ACATCATCGCTGATGATGACCTTCGGAGCATAAACCAGCCGCCGCGTCGGGGTCTTGGAAACCTGAGCCATTCCCGTATACGAGCCGGAGCCCTCAAGATGAAGACTAGCACTAGTCACCAGGCGAGTGCTGTACCCACGGTGCAGGGCTGGCGGGGTAGCGTCTCGGACCCTCCAAATGCAGTGCGTTATGCTCCCTCTGACCTGGATAAGCTGAGAGTTTTTACTGTTTTGGCAATGATACACCTCTATCAAAGCTGAAGCGGGGTAGTCAGCGGGAACCATCGAGAGACTAGATGCCGGCAGCGTCTCTCAGGACTGGGCTGAAGTCCGTGCGACTCAGGAATTAGCCCGATCTTTCCCCACCTATGCTGCGATGCGGCAAGACTGGTTTACCTTGACACTTTCACCGTCGAACCGCCATTCTGAAACTCCCAAGGTTACGGGAGTTTGTGACGCATGAGAGGGGACGGCCGGTGGATGCCGGTAGTCCTTGGCGGGCTGGCTTTCGTGGTCTCGGAAAAGCAAAAGTGTCACAGGGAGGACAGTCGACTCAATGGCCAAAGTGATGGTCGTAGACGACGCCAAGTCCGAGCTCAGACTCATCGAGGGCATTCTCAAGACGGCCGGGCACGAAGTTGTCTGTTTTCCCGACGGTGAGGAACTGGAAGAGCGTGTCGTCCTCGAGAGACCTGATCTGTTGCTCCTCGATATCGTCATGCCTCACCGAAACGGTTACGAGATCCTGCGGAGCCTCAAGCGTGACGAGCGCACCAAGGCCATGCCCGTGGTGCTGGTGAGCTCGAAGAACCAGGAGAGCGACCGGGTGTGGGGCAAGCGGCAGGGAGCCGACGAGTATCTCGGCAAGCCCTTCACGGCCGAGCAGCTCGTCATGGTAGTCCGGCAGTTCGTCAGGTGATCCCGTCATCGGCACCCCGGCAGTGACGACCCTCCCCGCGCCCACCGCCGTCCCCCAGAGACGCGCGTGCATGGTCACACTCGCGGGCTATCGCTTCGCCGTCGAGGTGCGATATGCGCGCGAGGTGGTGGCGTTCGACGAGTACACCATTGTTCCCCTCGCTCCCGCCTATCTGCTGGGCGTGGCCAATCTTCGGGGCAACATCATGCCCGTGGTCGACGTTCGGCCCCTTCTCGGTATGGCTCCGGCCGTGGCGGGCCACGAGGTGCGCGCCCTGGTCATCGAGCGTGACGCCGTGAAGATCGGGCTCCTGATCGACGAGGTGCTCGGGCTGGAGCCTCTCCACGGGCCATCGCCCGCCGATGACGGCGATATGGCGGACGCGGAGGGTGTGATCGCCGGGCGCCTCCGGTGGGACGGCGGCGACGTCGCGCTGCTCGACGTCCGCGCCTTGCTCGCGGCCATGGGTGGCGAGACCGAAGCGAAGGCGCTCGCATGAACCGGCGGCGCTTCCTTCGTCTGGCCTCCGGCGTTCTCGCGGGAGGCGGCCTCGTCGGATCTGGTGTGCGCTCTTGGGCGCAGGGAGCGGCGTCCCGCCCAACGAGCGGGAAGACGGGCGCCGCCGTTCCGGAAGCGCCCACGGCGAGCGCGCCCGGTGTCAGCGCGCGCGATGTCAAGATCGGCATGAGCGCGGCGTTCAAGGGCCCCGCCGCGGGTCTCGGCACGGAGCTGTGGCGCGGCGCCACCGCCTATTTTTCCGAGATCAATGCCCGGGGCGGCGTCAATGGCCGCTCGGTCGTGGTGTCGGCGCTCGACGACGGCTATCAGCCCGACCCGTGCCTGCGCAACACCATCCACCTCGTGGAGCAGGACCAGGTGTTCTTCCTGTCGAACTACGTGGGAACGCCGACCCTGACGCGGGCCTTGCCCGTCATCAAGCGTTACGGCGACGTGCTCCTCGTGGGCAACTTCACGGGCGCCCAGCCTCAGCGGGAGGCGCCCTATGTTGACTACGTCTTCAACATCCGCGCCTCGTACCGCCAGGAGATGGCCGCTCTCGTCGAGCGCTTCTGGGAGCTGGGTGCCCGCAAGTTCGGGCTCTTCTACCAGATCGACGCCTACGGCAGGAGCGGCGCCGACGCCGCGGAGCGCGCGCTCGCCCAGCGCGGGGCCAAGGTGGTGGCCGAAGCCACCTACGTCCGAGGGGCCAAGTTCGACAACGACATGGCGCCCGCGGTCGCGGTGCTGCGCCAGAGCGGGTGCGAGATCGTCCTGTGCACGGGCGCTTATCAAGGTTGCGGCGCCTTCATCAGGGCCGCACGCGATCTCGGCTGGGCGGTGCCGATCTCGAACGTCTCCTTCGTCGGCTCCGACGCGATGCTCGCCCTCCTGCTCAAGCAGAGCAAGAAGGCGGGGCGCGACTACACGCGGGCCCTCGTCAATTCCCAGGTGATGCCGAGCTACGACGATCTCGGACTCCCCGGCGTCGCCGAGTACCGGGCGCTCATGGACAAGCACAATCCGGCCCTGCCCGAAGCGCTGCGCGACCGCAGCTACACGCCTCAGCGCTACAGCTTCATCAGCCTCGAAGGCTTCGTGAACGCCAGGGTCACGGTGGAGGCGCTGCGCCGGGCCGGGACCAACCCGACCCGGGCGAGCCTGCGCCAGTCCCTCGAGTCGCTCCACGACGTCGATCTCGGCATCGGAGCCACGCTCACCTTCGGACCGGAGCGTCACCAGGGGCTCGACAGCGTCTACTTCACGCGGGTACAGGGCGAGCACTGGGTACCCATCACCGATTGGACCGCGGCCGTTCGCGCCTGAGCGGCAGGAGAACGTCATGGCACGCACGAGGAAGCTACCGGACGAGAAGCAGACGGCAGAGCAACCGGCGCGGCGTGGTCTCGGCGTCCTCGGCAAGATCGTCATCTTCCTCGTGGCCGCCCTCGTGCCTCTGGCCGCCGTGACGTGGTACGTCTCCGCGCGATCGATCAAGGTAGCCATGACCGAGGAATTCGTCTCGAAGGGAGAGGCCATCGCCGGAAGCCTCGCCTCTTCCGGGGTGGATCTGATCTCGACGCGTGATGCCTCGTCGGTGCAGTCGCTCGTGGACGAGTTCGCCCGCATCCGCGGGGTCGCCTACGTGATGGTCTACGACCCCCAGAAGAAGCTCATCGCCCACACCTTCTCGCCGTCGGTGCCCGCGGGGATCATCGACAAGAACATCGTGCCCGGCACGGTGAGCCGGCAGCAGCGGGACGTCGTGTACCCGGACCCGTCCCGAAAGGGCGACCGCGACATCATCGACATCGGGGTGCCCATGGCCGCGGGCAAGCTGGGGACTGTCCGCGTCGGCATGGACCGGGCCATCATCAATGAGGCGGCGACGGCCTCGGGCCGCCACGTGCTCGTCGTCTTCGCGGGTGTGGCCGCCCTCACCGTGATCGGCGGCGCCCTGCTTGCGCGACGCATCACCCACCCCATCACCCGGCTGGTGGAAGCGGCCCAGCGGGTGGGCGAGGGCGACCTCAGCGAGACCGTCGCGGTCACCTCTCGTGACGAAATTGGGAAGCTGGCCCAGACCTTCAACGACACCATCGTGCGCCTGCGCGTCCAGGTCCAGACCGAGTCGGAGCGCGACGAGGAGCGGCGGCGGCGCGAGGACCTGCAGGAGAGCATCATCAAGTTTCTCGACGTGGCCATGGAAGTCTCCCAGGGAGACCTGACCAAGCGGGGCGAGGTCACCTCCGATGTGCTCGGCAACGTGGTGGATGCCATCAACGTCATGGTGGCGGAGATCGGAGCCATCATCGGGGATGTGCGCGGGGCGGCCCTGCAGGTGGCGGCGGGCGCCCACCAGATGATCGACTCGTCTGGTCGCATGACGGAGGGCGCCCAGGCCCAGGCGCGCGAGGCGAGCCGGGTCGCGGAATCCGTGGAGGGGCTGACCCTGTCCGTGCGGCAGGTGGCGGAGAGCGCCCGCGCCTCCGCCCAGGCCGCCCGCGAGGCCCTCGACGCCGCCCAGAAGGGAGACGTGGCCGTTCGCGACAGCCTCCAGGCTATGCAGCGCATCCGCGGTGAGGTGCAGTCCATCTCCAAGAAGATCAAGAGCCTGGGCGATCGCTCGCTCGAGATCTCGGAGATCGTCAACACCATCGAGGACATCGCTTCCCAGACCAATCTCGTCGCCCTCAACGCCGCTATCGAGGCGGCGGGCGCCGGTGAGGCGGGGCTACGGTTCGCCGTGGTCGCCGACGAGGTGCGCAAGCTGGCCGAGCGCTCGGCCAAGGCGACGAAGGACATCGCGGTCCTCATCAAGAACGTCCAGGCGGACACCCAGGACGCCGTGGTGGTCATGGAGCAGGGGACACTGGAGGTGGAAGCGGGCTATCGCATGACCGTTCAGGCCGGCGACAGCCTGAAGGCCATTGCCGACGTCTCCCAGCGCTCGGCCGTGCTCGCCCAGGACATCTCCGAGGCGACGCAGCAACAGGTGCGGGGCGCCGAGACGGTGACCCAGGCGATGCAGTCCATCCAGACCGTGGCGTCCCAGACCGAGGTGAGAGTGCTCGAGGCGCGCCGGACGGTGGCCGAGCTCGCTCGCCTCGCCGAGGAGCTCACGGCCAGCCTCGCCCGCTTCAGGCTGGCGGCTTAGGTTTTCCGTGGCCCGGGATTTGCTCTAAGAGAGCCAGGATGCTGGACGATCAGGAAAGCGAGTTCATCCTCAGCATCTTCTTGATGGAGGCCTGGGATACGGTGGCCTCCGTCGAGGAGGGCGTGCGCCGGTTGGCCGGAGGCGATCCTCCGTCCGCGGCGATCATCGATCCACTCGTGGTCGTCGCCCATCGGCTCAAGGGCGCTTCCGCGCTTCATGGATACCCGGTGGTCTCCGCGGTAGCGCTCGTGATGGAGAGCCTGCTCGAAAAGCTCCCGGGACAATCGCCGCCGGAGCAGGGACGCACGCTCGAGGCGCTCGAAGATGTGGTGGCCACGGTGAGGCGAGTGCTCGACATGATCGGCGACGATGGCCGGGAGGACGTGGTCACCGTGTCCCGCCTCCGCGCCCGATATCCGGAGCTCTTCCCGGTCCACGGGGAACCCGAGCTGACCTCTCAAGCGCTCATTGGCACGGAGCCATCGCCTGCTTCGCCCCCGACGAGCGCTGAGCCGTTGCCGCCGCTGCCCAACAAAGGTGAGCCTCAGGAGATTCCCGAAGGCCCAGGTGCCCAGCTCGATCAGGTCGCCGCCGACGTGCTGCTCGCCGATCTCGAGCGCTTCTTTGCCGAGCACGCCGAATCGGTTCCGTACTTCGCTCCCGAGGCGGCGGAGCATCTGGAGGTGATGACCCGGTCGATCCTCGCTCTCGAGGAAGCCACCGGAACCGCCAAGGCCGAGGAAGTCGCGAGGCTTTTCCGCGCCGTGCACACGCTCAAGGGCGCGGCGTACACGGTGGGCTGTGCACCCGTGGGCGATGTCGCCCATCGCATCGAGGATATCCTGGACGCCGTGCGCGATCAGAGGCTCGACTTCGCGCCAGCAGTGTTCGAGGCGGTGCTCGGGGGCGTGGACACCCTACGGCTCCTTCTCGGCGGCTCGGCCCAGGCCACCCCCGATGCGCGTATCGGTATCCAGCGCAGCCTCGATGTCCTGGACGCTCTCCGGCCCGCGCCCGTCCCGTTCGACCGCGATGCCCGCCAGGCAGAGGAAGAGCCGGCCCTCGTCCCATCCGCGCCCGCGCCGGTGCGCCCGCGCTTCATGCCGGCCATGCGCGAGCCGCAGCGCCGGCGCGAGGGCGAGGGAAGGGAAGGTCGCCCCAGCATCCGCGTCGGCCTCGATCGCCTCGACTCGCTCATGAACCTGGTCGGTGAGCTCGTCATCGCGCGGAGCCGCCTCGACCAGCGCTTCGCGCAGATCGAGCGTGTCAACGAGCTCCTCGCCTTCAGCCGCTCACGCATGTCGCAGGCGGTGCGCGACTTCGAGGAGAAGCACCGGTACACCCAGCTTCCTCCCGCCCTCTCCGGGGCGGCCGCGGACCCCGGATCGGACGTCTTCGCCGAGCTCGAGTTCGACCGCTACGACGACTTCAACATCTTCGCCCGCAGCGTCGACGAGATCTCCGCCGACGTCTCGGAGATCCAGGCCCAGCTCGCGGGCTTCATCCGGAGCATCGGCGAAGACACCGCCCAGCTGCACCGCCTCACGGGCCGCCTGCGCGGCGAGGTCACGCGCGCGCGCATGGTGCCCATCGGGCGGCTGTTCTCACGCTTCCTCCAGCCCGCCCGTGAGGCCGCGCGGGCCGGGGGAAAGAGCGTCGATCTCAAGCTCGCCGGAGAGACCGTCGAGGTGGACAACGCGGTCATCGAGCAGATCGCGGATCCCCTCCTTCACCTCGTGCGGAACGCCGTGGACCACGGCATCGAGAGCGAGGAAGCGCGCCGCGCCGCGGGCAAGCCCTCGCGCGCCACCATCGGGATTCGCGCGCATCACCAGGGCAGCTTCGTTCACATCGAGGTGACGGACGACGGCCGCGGCATGGACCCCGCGCGCCTGCGCGAGCGCGCGGCGCGGCTGGGCTTCCTGTCACCCGCCGCCGCCCAGGCCCTCGACGCGCGCGAGGCGCTCAATCTGATCTTCCTGCCCGGATTCAGCACCGCGCCCGAGGTCACCACGACGTCCGGGCGGGGCGTGGGCATGGACGTGGTCCGCGCGAACGTGGGCCGGCTCAACGGTGAAATCGACGTGCAGAGCGAGCTCGGGGCGGGCACCCGGATCACCATCAAGCTTCCGCTCACCGTCATCGTCTCGGACGCCCTCCTCGTCCGGGCGGGGGGCGAGACCTTCGCGGTGCCCATGCACGCCGTGCGCACCGTCATCCAGGTGCGCCCCGAGGACATCCTGCGCTCGGGCGACCGCGAGCGCGTGGTGGTCGAAGAGGAAGACGTGGAGCTGGTTCGCCTCGATCGCGCGCTCGCCCTTCCCGAGGGACGGGCGCTCGCGCGGCTGCCCGTGCTCGTAGTGCGCTCGGGCGTGCGTCCACTCGCCGTGGCGGTGGAGGAGCTCGTCGGCAAGGAAGACGTGGTCATCAAGAATCTCGGCGGTCTCCTCGAGCGCGTGGGGCCGTTCGCGGGCGCGACCATCACCGGAGGGGGGCAGGTCATCCTGCTCGTGGATCCGTCGCGCCTCGCCGAGGCCACGGAAACCTCCCCCGCCACGAAGCGGGCGCCTGCCCTCTCGAGGGAGCGCGGACCCGCGCGGGAGCGAGCGGCACCGAAGACATGGCGCATTCTGCTCGTCGATGATTCGATCAGCGTTCGCAAGTTCGTCGGGCAGATGCTCGAGAAGGCGAGCTTCGAGGTGGTCACGGCCAATGACGGCGCCGAGGCCCTGCGCCGGCTCGGCGACACCGCGGTGGATCTCGTCATCACCGATCTCGAGATGCCGCGGGTCAGCGGCTACGAGCTGATCGAAGACCTGCGCGCCCGGCCCGCCACCCGCGCCCTGCCCGTGGTGGTGCTGACCACGCGGGCGGGCGCCAAGCACGTGAGTCTCGCCCGGAGCCTCGGCATCGTGCACTACGTCGCCAAGCCCGTGGACGAGGAGGCGTTCGTTCGCCTCATCGTATCGCTGACCGGGCGGGGAGCGGCCATGGCGGAGGTCGCGCGGTGAGCCCGTCCGCGCCGCGGGTGCTCATCGTGGACGCCGACCCGGACAAGCTGTCCGTACTCAAGGCGGCCCTCGTCCACGCGGCCTATCACGTCACCTCGGCCACCAGCGCCTCCTTCGCCCTCACCACTCTCGAGCGCGATCGGCCCGATCTCATCGTGAGCGGCAATCGCACGGAAGACATGGACGGTGTGGAGTTCTGCTCGATCATCCGGAGCGACCCGGCCACCCACGACATTCCGTTTCTCCTCCTCTCCGGGCCCAAGCGTCCCACGCCGTGGGCGGTGGCCCAGGCCGGGGTGGACATGCTCCTCGCGGGAGACTTCGTGGTCTCCGCGGTGCTCGACCGGATCGCCAAGCTCCTGCGCCACGTGGCGGTGAAGAGCCAGCCGGCCACGGTCGCTCCGCCCCCCGCGGCCACCGCCCCCGCGCGTCCGCCCCTTCCGTCGAAGGCGGCTCCCTCGCGTGCGGCGGCCGAGCGGACGCTCGAGGGCTCCTTCGGGGTGCTCGATCTGGCCGAGGTGACCCAGGCCATCGCGCTGGGAGGCAAGACGGGACAGCTCTCGCTACAGCTGGCGGCGGGCGAGGGAACCATCGTCTTCGACTCCGGGCGCATCGTGCACGCGGCGTTCGGCGGCCGCGACGGGGAGAGCGCCTTCGGAGCTATGATTTCCTCCGCGCAGTTCGATCCCGCGGGGACCTTTCGATTCAAGCCGGGAGCGGAGCTGCCCGCGGGCTGCCCCCGCACCATCCAGAAGAGCGTGGACCAGCTCCTGCTCAGCGTCGCGTCAGAGATCGATGAGGGGCAAGCCACGGCGGGAATGCCGCCTCCGCCCCAGAGGACCTAGACCATGCCGCGTGTACTTGTCGTGGACGACAGCCTCTCCGTGCGCAAGATGGTCGAGCGCGCCCTGGAGACCAAGGGACTCGAAGTCGTCGCTGCATCCTCGGGAGCGGAAGCGATCGAGCGCCTCGACAGCTCGCTGCCCGACCTCATCGTCTGCGATGTGGTCATGCCGGACGTGGACGGCTACGGCATCTGCGAGTCGGTGCGCGCCCATCCGGTGCTGTGTCACACGCCGGTGCTCCTCATCTCGGGCATCGTCAACGGCGCCGTGCTCGACCGGGCCGCGCGTGTCCGCTCCAGCGCCGTCCTTCGAAAGCCGTTCACGGCCGATGACCTCACCCGCAAGGTCGACGAGCTCCTCGCCGCCCGCGCGGTTGCTCCGGCCGCCCCGGATCCCTTCGAGGCCCGAATCGCGGAGCCGGAGGCGCTCCCCGATCTCAAGTCGGTGCTCGAGCAGCTGGTCGCCATGCCCGGCGTCTCTCTCGCCGCGCTCGTGGATCGCGAGGGGTTTCTCATCGAAGCGAGCGGTGAGCTCGGGGTGGGCCCCGAAGTCGCGGGGGCTCTGGCCGCGTGCCTCGCCGAGTCCTCGGAGGGCATCGGGCGCGAGATGGGGCAGGGTCCGCTCTCCAGCATGATCCTCGACTACGAGGCAGGCATGCTCCTCCTCCATGCCGCGGGACCGTCGGCCATACTCGCGGTGGTGCTGAAGGATCCGACCGCGCTGGGCAAGGTCCGCTACTACGTCAAGAAGGCTCTGCCGGAGCTCGGCAGGCTCGTGTGATGGCCAAGCCCAGTCAGAGCTCCAACCTGATGAAGCCGTGGGCGTGGCTGGCCGCGGTGGCCGCCGTCTGTCTCGTCCTCGCCACCTCCACCGCGCTGTACGCCATCAATTCGGCGGTGCGGCTGGACCTGCCGTGGTGGACAGCGGTGGTGGCGCCCGTCCTCGTCTACGCGGTGGTGCTGCCGCTCTGCGTGCCGCGGGTTCGGCTCAGCGGCTGGATCACCGGCTTCGTCACCCTCGCCGTCTTGCACGGAATCCTCGGCCTCGTGACGACGTGGCTCTACGCCAGCGTCGGCCTCACGTCATTCGGCGAGGCGCTCGCCCCCGCCTTCTGGAGCTTTCCACCCGCTCCCGTCCTCGAGATGGTCGGCTCGCTTCTGATGACCCTGCCGTTCCTGGGTGCGTTGGCCCCGCGTTCGGCCGCCCCGCGTATTCAGACGGAGACCCCGTCTCCTAGACCGGCCGCTCCGAATAGGGCGATGCAGGAGGTGTCAGCGGCCGCGGAGCAGAGCCGGCATGTGTGGGCGCGCCCGACCGAGCCCCTCGCGGCCCCGGCGGCGGCCGTCCTGTCCGCGGTCCCGCCTCCCGTCACGACAGTGGCCCCCGTCGTCGAGGAGCCGCCCGTGGCGGCGCCCGAGCAACATGGTGTGCAAGCCGCGCCTCTCCTCGGCACGAACGGGTCCGCTCTGGATGTCCCGGAGCTGGGCACGCAGAGACCTTCGGACTTTCGCCAGGCCCTCACCGAGCTCTTCGGCGATCCGGTCCCGGAGAGGAAAGCGGAGGCCGTGCCGGAGTCACCGCTCGCGCCGGTTGCCCACGAGCCGACGGCTATCCCGTCCGCAGAGGCGCCGGCTATCCCTTCCGCAGAGGCACCGGCCGTCCCGTCCCCAGAGGTGCCGGCCGTCTTGTCCGCGGAGGTGCCAGAGCGTGCAGTACCGGCGGCAAGCGTGACGCCTCCGGTCGCGACACCTCCCCCGGCGCCGGTGGCACCTGCTCCGGCGGGCGCGATGGTACGCATCTCCTTCGACCGTGTGGCTGGTCAGCTTCCGCCGGCAGCTTTCCGCGTGCCCCTCGCCCAGGTGGGAGCGAATCTCCTCGAGCCAGGGACGCTGCTCGTGGCGCAGTCGCTGATTGTCTCGCAGCTCGGTGAAGGCGTGGTGCAGGTGGAGTGGGAGGCGGTGGTCGAGCAGTTTCCCGCCGCCGTCTTTGCGGTGACGCCCGCGCACGTCAAGCAGCGCATCGTGAACGGCCAGCTGCTGCTGCCGCTGGACGAGATCGTGAGACAGCTCTCGCCGGAGGTGTTCGGCGCGTCCATGGGACGCGGGCCCGTCGAGGTGCCGGGGATCGAAGGCTTTCCTGCGCCGTTCAAGCCGCTCGGACGGGAAGAGCGGGCGCCCGCTCCCGCCCCTGAAGACGCTCGAGCCAATGCCGCTGCGCGCGCCCACGCCGGCCTTGGCATTCGCGCAAGCGGACGTGGCGCAGGCCATCGAAGTCCCGTCGGCCGCCGAGATCACCGAAGATCTGAGGAAGTGGGCCGCGCCGGAGGCGAAGGAGACGCCCCGCGTGGAGCCGGAGCAAGTCGCAGCCTCCACGCCTTCCGTACCGGCCGCCGCCGAGCTCACTCTCGAAAGCGTGTCCGACGCGGCGATGGCCGCGGCCGCGCCGCCCGTCGAGCCCGCCGCCGAAGTGGAGAGCGAAGCAACCACGGAAGCGGTGATCCGGATTCCCTTTGATCGCGTGATGGCCCAGCTTCCCCCCGACCAGTTTCGCTTTCCCCTGGAGCGGGTCGGTACGCGGCTCCGTGAGCCAGGCCGCCTCCTCGTTCCTCTGACGCTGATCGTGCCCCAGCTCGGCGAGGGCGCGGTGCACGCAGCGTGGGAGGTCGTGATGGGGCAGTTTCCCGTCGAAGCATTCGCCACCGCTCCCGCAGACGTGAAGAGCCATGTCGAGGAAGGCCGCCTCCTCCTGCCCCTCGACGAGATAGTGAGACAGCTGCCGCCCGAGATATTCGGTGACGCGATGGCGCGGGGGCCAGTGCATGTGCCGGGTATCGAGAGCTTCCCCGCTCCCTTCAAGCCGCTCGGATTCGAAGAGCCGGCGCCCATAGCTGTTCCGTCGGTAAGCGCAGCGCCTCAGCCGGAGCCTGTGATCGCCGCCGATCCGCTGTCCGCGTTTGCCTCGCCGGCGCCTGTCGTGACGTCGCCCGATCCGGCCAGGGTGCCCGCCGCGCCCGAGATCACGGCGCCCGAGATCACGGCGGCGCCGCAGCCGGTACCGGTCGCGCCACTCTACGAGGCCCGGATCTTCGAGAGGCCGATCCCCGTCGAGCCGCCCGCCGCGCTCTTGCCGGAGCGGCGCGGACACGCGGCCATGGTGGCGGCCCTCATGGCTCCGCTTGACACCGCAGCCCTCGAGGAAGCGCAGATCGGCGACTTCAACATCATCAGCGTGTCGACAGCCGGGATCCCGGGTGGCACGGTGGCAGCGGCGGCGGGCCGGCTCAGCCCGCTCATGGCCCGCGGCGCGCCACGTCCCATCGATCAGGTGACGCTTCGCGGACTGGGCGGTGCTCTCGTCCTCACTCCGGTGGGATCAGGTTGGAGCAGCGGCACTGCGCTCGCCGTGGGCACGCGTCCCGGTGGCGCCCTGGCGCGTCTCGAGATGCTGGCCAGCCGAGCCGCCCGCCACGAGGCGGAATCGCCGTCGTCTCCCAAGCGAAACGGGGCGCCCTTTCCCCGGCTCGAAGTCACCCCCGTGCCGCCCGCCGTCACCGCGGCCGCCCAGGATCTCACGATATTCGGTCCTCTGGCCCCTCAGTCCTTCCGCGAGCCGGCCAGCGGCGCGCTTGTTCACTGCCTCGTCTCTCCCGGCACGCTGGCCGCCGACCTCGCGCCCTTCGCGTGCGAGCTTGCTCAGATCATGGCGCAGGCGACCCCCGCCGGAGCGCTCGGAGCTTTCCATTCCGCCGTCCTTCGCTCGGGAAGCACGCGAGTCGAGATCCGCTGGTTGCCGTCGGCGGCCGGCCTCGCCCTCATCCTGGTCGTGGGAGGCAACGATACGGGCCGGCCGGGCCTTGCCCGTCTGCAGGTCGAACGAACGGCGGCCCGGCTCAGCGTGGCCTGAGGGACATCATGGCGATCATCAACTACGCGCAGAAGGTCATCAACTTCAAGGTGGTCTACTACGGTCCGGGGGTGGCCGGAAAGACCGCGAACCTCCAGCACATCCACAAGAGCCTGCCCGACACGAGCAAGGGGAACATGATCTCGCTGGCCGCGGGCGACGATCGCACGCTATTCTTCGACTTCCTCCCCGTCTCCGCCACCACCGTGCGCGGCTTCACGGCCAAGTTCCAGCTCTACACGGTGCCGGGGCAGGTGTACTACAACATGACGCGCAAGCTCGTGCTACGCGGGGTGGACGGTCTCATCTTCGTCGCCGACTCGCAATGGGACCGATTGAAGGAAAACGTCGAGAGCTTCCGCAATCTGGAAGAGAACATGCGGGAGTACAACTACAATCTGGATGAGATGCCCTACGTCATTCAGTACAACAAGCGCGATCTCGCCAACATCGCGCCCATCGAGTACATGGAGTTCATGCTCAACCGACGGACCCGGCAGGTCCCGTACTTCGAGGCCGTGGCCGTCAACGGCGACGGAGTCTTCGACACCCTCAACACCGTCTCTCGCATGGTTCTCGTCGGCGAATTCGGACAAGAAAAGGGGGAGCACCGTGAAACTGCATGACATGGCCATCCACGAATCCGATGCGGAACAGATCAACGCGGTCTTGACCACCTTCCTCGGTGAGTCGGGAGCGACCGAGGCGCTGCTCATCGATCGCAGCGGCCAGCTCCTGGCCATGACGGGGGCCAATCGGGCCCTCGACACCGTGTCCATCTCCGCCCTCGCTGCGGGCGCCTTCAGCTCCACGGGGGCCCTCGCTCAGCTCCTGGGTGAGACGGAGTTCACCGTCCTCTTTCACCAGGGGAACAAGGAGAGCATGCACGTCTCCACGGTGGACGATCAGGCCATCCTCCTCGCCATCTTCGGCGAGCGGACGACGGTGGGCATGGTTCGCCTCTTCGCCAAGGAAGCGGCCACGGCCATCGGGCAGATCCTCGCCGCGGCGCGCGCCAAGCCCACCAACCGGGGGGCGCTCTCGGAGCCGCTGACCGCGGAGGAATCGCGCACGAGCTTGGGAGAGCCGAAGAAACCCTGAGCGCGGCGGCGACTCAGGGCAGAAGCAGGTAGGGAGTCGCGCCTCCGCGGCGCTACATATCCTCGGGGCGGTCCGGCACGTCGGCCGGCGAGCCCCAGGCACCTTCGAGGGTGGCCAAGGCCTTGCGCAGCGCCCACTGCACGAGGCCGATGTTGACTTCCTTGTCCCCCAGCACCACCACGAATCCCACCGGACTCGATCCGAGGAAGACCGTGCCGTTGTCCGCCGAGAAGAGAGCGGCCTGGAACGGTGTACGCTTCAGCCGGTCCGCGCCCACCTCGAGCTCGCGCCCGAGGGTGGCGGCGAGGGCGGCCAGGGG
Organism: Candidatus Methylomirabilota bacterium; assembly: GCA_036005985.1. Taxonomy (GTDB): domain Bacteria; phylum Methylomirabilota; class Methylomirabilia; order Rokubacteriales; family CSP1-6; genus AR37. Next base: position 13,753 of record DASYQB010000143.1, read on the forward strand.
CTCTACAGCGACTCCGCGCGGCACGCTGGCCGCGATGACCAGACCATCCGCGGCGACCACGAGGCCGCCCCGCACCCGATCGATCTTCAGCATCTCGGCGAGGATGCGGCGGAACGCACGCGCGCGGGCCGAGCCGGCGGGCAGGTTGGGCTCGGGGCTCATGCGCGCATTCCCAGCTCACGCAGCGAGTTGGTCCAGAGCTTGTCGGTCTCGAGCAGCCCGAAGCCGATCTTGACGTCGTGGGGGAAGCTCAGCTCAAGGATCAGCCGGTCGTTGCTCCGGAAGAACACCGTCTCGGTGGCGGCCTGCACGATGCCGCGTCTGAGGGCGCCGAGGCCGGCCCGCTGCAACGTGGCCGAAGCAATGCGGTACACCTGGGTCACGTGCGCGGCCAGGTCCTCGCCGTCCTTGTCTCCGTGGGAGAAGACGAGCGTGCCGTCGGCCTGGGCGAGCACGAACTCGCGCCCCGCCGCGGGCGGCTTGAGCTTCTCCACCTGGAGGGCGGGGCCCGCATAGGCCGCTTGTCCTGTTCTCGCGGCGACGGTGGCCCAGCCCGCAACCATCTCCTGGAGCGCTCTCGCCTCTGGAAAATCGGGATAGTACTGGAGCGCCTTGTCCAGGAATGGCCGGCACGCGCCGTAGTCGCGCTCTTCGAGGGCGATCTTGGCGAGACCGAGCAGGGCGCGCGGGTGATACGGGTCGGCCTGGAGCACGGTCTGAAACTCGCTCTTGGCCGGGCCGATCTGACGGAAGGCCAGATGAAGGTAGGCAGAGAGGAGATGGCCGATGCCGTTGTTGGGGGACAACCGTAGCCCGTGGGCGACGAGCTCGGCTGCTTCCTCGAAACGACCTTCCTGGCGATAGAGGTCAGCGCGTCGAAAAAGCGTGGCCGCGTTCGGTGGACGGGTGAGGCTGGTGATGGCGTCCCAGATGCGCGACAGGAGCCTCAGTACGTCCACGTAGTTTGACTCCCCCTTGGCCCGTGAAGCCCCCGCGGACAGCTGCAACTGCCCGCATTAAACGCGTCTTAGCCAGCATAGCACAGAGGCCCCAAACGCCTTGCACAGCGCGAACGGGCTTTTATTATCTCGTCACGAGCACCCGGCAGGCCGAGCGGGTGGCTCGGTCGATGGCTTCGCTCCGGGTCTTCGTTGGGGGCAGGGCGGGCGCCTGCTCAAAGAGTGGCCGGGCGAAATCCGCCTTGATGGCCCAGGAGACGTTCTGGGGGAAGATGCCGGGCTCTCTCAGGAGCAGGATGATGGCCGCGCTGGAGCTGACCACACCCACCACCGACCCGTCGGCCGCCACCACCGGGCCCCCCGAGCCCCCGGGCTGGACGGGGATGGTCATCTGGAGAAAGGCCGTTTCCGCGTCCGGTCCGGACACGGCGGTGAGCGAGCCGTCGGAGAATTTCGGGGTGGGGTCCGGATTGGGTACGGCGGCGAAGCCCACGGTGAAGACTGAATCGCCGGGCAGGAGCGAGGGCGTCTCGCCGAGCGAGAGGTACACGGGGGCGGCCAGCGACGTCTTGAGCGCCACCAGGTCTCGGCCGCGAACCCCACTGCCGAGGGTGGCCGCGGCGGGTTCGCGGCCCGGACATGCCACCGCGACCGCGCGCGCTCCGTCCACCACGTGGAGAGCGGTGAGGAGCACCCCGTCGGGACGCACGAAGAAGGCCGTTCCCTGGCTCATGCGGGGAGGCTCGGCAGGCTGGACGGGGGTGGGTGGCCGCTGAGCCGAGGGTGGCGGCGCCGGTGGAGTGGGGGCAGATGCCGGTGGAGTGGGGACAGGGGGGGGAGTAGGAGCCGGTGGTGGAGTGGGAGCAGATGGTGGGGGAGGTGTCGGTGCCGGCGAAGCGGGCGGCTGCTGAGCCACCGGTGCTGGCGGGGACGTCGGCTGGGCAGGCTGAGCCACCGGCCTCGGCGGGGGTGCTGGTGGTGGGGTGGCCTGAGCCGGCGCGCTGCCAAGCTCGGCGGCGACGCGCGCGGGAGCTTGCCGGAGCAGATCTTCGAGGTTGTCGGCGTGCTCGCGGTATCCCTCGCGCCGAAGGATGGCCGCGCCGCCCAGCACGGAGTCGCGGATCTCGTCCAGACCGCCGGGCTCATAGCTCTTCTCTCGGATCCGGAACGCCTGCCAGTCGTAGAGATCTCGGGCCAGGTCGAGATTGAAGCGGTCGCCTCGCGTCATGGCGCGATGAAACCCGCACCGGCCGTGGAACTCGAGGGCGAGCGATTCCATGAAGCCCACCGCGAATATGTAATCGACGGCCGCGGCTTGGCACGCCTCCCAGTCACCGAGGGCCGCCGCTTCCTGCGTTCGCCGCGCGGCGAACCACACCTCGGGCTTGACCGCGCAGACCAGGGTGAGATTGAGATTCCGGCCGCCCCGCGATACCCCGACCTGATATGGCGTCCCCGGCGCCGCGCGTGATGGCGGGCGTGCCTGATTGAGCTGGGTGGCGGGCACTCCGTCGATGCTCGTGATGCGATCGCCGCGTCGAAGCCCCGCGCGCTCGATCCAGTCGGAGGTGGCGAGAACGGTCATCTCTCGTCCCGTGATGTAGCCGATCTCACAGGCGGGCGGCCGGGGCTTCTCCCGCAGAAAGTCCACGAGACCCTGGCGAGCCTGGGCCCTGAACTCGTCGGCATCCCGCTTCGCCGCCGCCGATCCGCCCGGGGAGGATTCGCGAGCGCCGTTGCGGGAGGCGCAGCCCACCGCCATGGCCGCGATGACGGCGAGCGCACAGCCCCCGACTAGCCAGCGATTGCCCATCAATGACCCTCACGCGCGGAAGCCCATCGAGTCGGATCGAGCGTGTCCTTCGTGAACGGGACTGTCATATTAGCAGAAGGCGCCCGCCCCCCCGAGGATCCGGACCGCGCGCTACGTCACGGCGGCCGCCCCCGCGTCCGAGCACTCCTGGTCCTGCTGCCCCGTTCCGCCGCCGCAGCCGATGCCGCCGATGACCTGGCCGCCCAGGGTGATCGGGGTGGCCCCGAGGGTGGGCAGGATCTGGCCCTGGAGCACGGCGGGCACCGCCGCCCAGAATCCGCCCTTGGCCGCCATCTCCGACAGTTCGGCGTTCGACCGCCGGAAGGCTGCGGCGGCCATGGCCTTGGCCTTCGACGTCTCGGGAGTGAAGAAGCCGGTGCCGTCGCCCCGCGCGCAGAGGACGAGCCGTCCCGCCTCGTCGACCACCGTCACCGTCATCGGCGTGCCGAGAGCCTTCGCTTTTTGCTGCGCCGCCCGCGTTGCCATCTCCGCCAGCTGAAGCGTCATCTGGATCATTCAAGTCTCTCCTTTGAGGAAGGGTTAGTGGCCGAGGAAGACACGCTTCACCTCGGGCGAGGCGAGGAGCTCCGCCGAGGGCCCTTCGAGAATGGTTCGGCCCGATTCGAGGATGTGGGCGCGATGGGCCATGCGCAGCGCCAGCTCCACGTTCTGCTCGATGAACACTACGGTGATGCCGCGCTCCCGGTTGATGGCGGTGAGCACTTCGGCGATCTGCTCGATGACGAGGGGGGCCAGTCCGAGAAAGGGCTCGTCGACCATGAGGATGGACGGGCAGGCCATGAGGCCGCGGCCGATCGCCACCATCTGCTGCTCGCCGCCCGACAGGGTGCCCGCGGCCTGAGCTTCGCGCTCCTTCAAGCGCGGGAACAAGGCTTCGACCTCGGCGAGGGACTGCTCGCGCCGCGCCTTGGCGCCCGGATGGTAGGCGCCGAGGAAAAGATTCTGGCGCACGCTCAGGTAGGGGAAGAGCCGACGCCGCTCCAGCACGTGAGCCAGGCCGAGGGAGACGATCCGGTGGGAGGGCAGTCCGTCGATGCGCCGGCCGCCCAGGCTGATCTCCCCCGAGTGGGCCCGCACGAGGCCAGAGAGCGTGTTCATGAGGGTGGACTTGCCCGAGCCGTTCGGCCCGAGAATGGCCACCACCTCGCCACGCGGGACCACGAACGACACGTCCCAGAGAATCTGGTAGTCGGCGTAGAGCACGTCGAGACCACGCGCCTCGAGGGCGAGCTCAGCGGACATAGGCCTGGCCCAGATATGCTTCGACGACCCGCGGATCGCGCCCCACGATGGCGGGCGGGCCGTCGGCGATGACCTCGCCCAGATGCAGGGCGACGATGCGGCGCGAGATGTCCATGATGACGCCCATGTTGTGCTCGATGACCACGAGGGCGGTGCCCGCGGCATTGAGCTCGCGTACGAGGGCGACCAGGCCGGGAATGCTCCGGAGATCCACCCCGCCCGTCACCTCGTCCATGAGCAGGAGCCGAGGCTTGGTGGCGAGGGCGCGCGCCAGCTCGAGGCGCTTGCGCTGGCCGGTGGAGAGCACGCGCGCATGGGCGGCGGCCTTGTCGGCGAGCCCCACCCGCTCCAGCGCCTCGAGCGCCTCGCGACGGGCGCGCGCGAGGTCGGTCGTCTTCTGAAACGCGCCCACCATCACGTTCTCGAGCACGGTCATCTGGGTGAAGGGCTTGAGCTTCTGGAAGGTGCGCGCCACGCCGAGCCGGCTGATCTCGTCGGACCGGAGCCTCGCGATGGGATGGCCGTCCAGCAGCACCTCGCCCGCGTCCGCCGTCTGAAAGCCCGTGAGGAGATCGAAGAGCGTGGACTTGCCCGCGCCATTGGGACCGATGATGCCCACCAGCTCGCCCACCCCGACCTGAAAGGAGATGTCGTTGTTGGCGATGAGCCCACCGAAGCGCTTCGTCACTCCCCTGACATCGAGCAGCACTCCCTCTCCCCCACCGGGGGAGAGGGCAGGGTGAGGGGGCGAATGGTGAGGGGGCCAATGGTGAGGGGGCGGCGAATGATGACGGGGCGCTTGGTGGGGCGCCTGATCCATCAGCCGGTTCTCCGCCGACCGCGCCTGGCCAGGGCCATGATGCCGCCCGGCTGGACCACCGACACGATCATGATGAGCGCGCCGTAGACGAGAAGGTCCACCGCCTTGCCGCTGCCCCCGAAGGAGATGCGCGTCCACTCGCCGAGGGGAATCAGGATGGCCGCGCCCACCAGAGGGCCCCACAGCGTGCCCACCCCGCCCAGCACGGCCACGAGGCAGATGAGGATGCTCAGCGCCGTCGGGAACACCGACTCCGGATCGATGAAGAGAATGTACTGGGCGTAGAACGTGCCGCCCAGCGCGGTGAGCCCGGCCGACAGGGCCATGGCCCGCTGCTTGTAGGCGGCCACGGGAATTCCCAGGCTGGCCGCGGCGTCCTGGTCCTCGCGGATCGCGCGCAGGTAGTAGCCGAGGCGCGAGCGCTCGACGCGCAGGGTGATCCACAGCGCGAGCACGAGGAGGGCGAGGGCGATGTAGTAGTAGTTCTGCTTGCTCTCGTGGAACTGGAAGTTGAGCCACGAATCGGGACGCTTGATGGGCACGAAGAGGCCGCGGGCGCCCCCCGCCCAGTCCCAGTTGATCATGAGGGTGCCGATGATCTCCCCCACCGCGATGGTGGCGATGGCGAAGTAGTGGCCGCGCAGCCTGAACACCGGGTAGCCGATGCACTGGGAGAGGAGGACGGCCATCACCACCCCCGCGAGCATCCCGCCCCAGGGCGTGAGGTCGAGGTACTTCAGGAGGATCGTCGAGGTATAGGCGCCGGTGCCGAAGAAGACGGCATGGCCGAGCGAGATCTGGCCGCAGTAGCCGGCGAGGAGGTTCCAGGCCTGGGCGAGCATGGCGTAGAGGAAGATGGTGATCATCACGTGTCGCGGGAAGGGCTTGGTGACGACGAGCGGGAAGGCCACGAGCAGGACGAGCGCGATCGATGCGCCGGCCCATCGGAACCCCCGCGACATCAGAAGCGGCCGAAGAGACCCTGCGGCCGCCACAGGACGACCACAAGGTAGAGAGCGAACACCACGGCGTACTTGAAGGCGGGCGCGATGAGAAGACCGGCAAGCACCTCGACCACGCCCACCACCACCCCGGCCGCGAGCGTGGCCGGCACGTTGCCGAAGCCGCCGAGGGCCACCGTGACATAGGCGAGGAGGGCGAAGGTCGCCCCCACGTCCGGGAATATGTAGAAGAACATGGCGAGGAGCGTTCCCGCCGCGCCCACGCAGGCCGCCCCGATGCCCCAGCCCAGCGCGAACATGCGCTGGGTATCGATGCCCATGAGGGAGGCGGCCTGGCGATCCTGCGCGGTGGCCTGGAGGGCGAGCCCCGTTTCCGTGCGCGTGATGAACCAGTAGAGAAAGCCGAAGGCGGCGAGCGCGCCCACGCTCGCCGCGAGCTGGGGCAGGCCGATGAAGAGGCCGCCCACGGCGAGCCGCCCATCCGCGAGCGGGCTCTTCACGAGCTTGAAGTCCACGCCCCACAGCGCCTGGGCGGCCGCGCGCAGGAAGATGGCGAGGCCGAAGGTCGCGAAGATCTGGGCGAGCATGGGCGCGCCGAGGATCCAGCGGATCAGGCCGTGGTACACCGCGAAGCCGAGGAGAAAGAGAAGGGCCACGGTGATGGGGAGCGAGGTGAGGGGATCCAGGCGCGCGAGCGCCCACGCCCAGAAGGTCGCGAACATGGCGAGCATGAGGAACTCGCCATGGGCGAAATTGACGATCTCCATGAGGCCGAAGATGAGGGAGAGGCCGGCGGCGATGAGGGCATAGACGAAGCCCATGAGGAGGCCGCTCACGAGGCCCTGCAGGATGACTTCGACGCTCACCTCAGCGCTCTCGGAGGAGGGAGCCGTAGCCGGCGAAGCGATCGGAGATGCCGCAGGCGCGGAGGGCGTGCCAGAAGGTGGCCGCGTTGATGGCGATGACAGGCTTGCCGAGCCAGCGCTCGGCCTCGTCGGCCAGCCGCACCATGGAGAGATTGGTGCCGGCCTGGACGATGGCGTCCACGTCGGGGCCGTCGAGATCCCGGAGGACCGTTCGAAGCTTCTCCTCGCGCACGTCCGCGATGGCCGTGGCCGACTTGCAGCGCAGCCCCGTGACGCGCACCACCTCGAAGCCTGCCTCCTCGAAGAAGCGCTTCACCTGGCGGTCCGCCACCGGCTGGTAGGGGCTGAAGGCCGCGATGCGCCGGACCCCGAGCGTCTCGAGGGCGGCGCGACAGGCGGAGGCGCCTGTGGACACGGGCAGGCCCGACTGAACCCGGACGCGCTCGATGAAGGCGGTATTGCCCTCCACGCCGCCCCAGAACGTCTCCGCCGACATGCCCATGACGAGATAGTCGGGCTCGCAGGTCATGACGTCGCGGATGGCCGTCTTGATAGAGGCGCGGATCTCGCCGAGGATGGCCTCGAAGGCCGTGTCCGAGTCGAGGGCGGGATGCTCGATGTACATGCGCCCCGTGTGGCACGTGACGCCGGGCGGCGCCATCCGGTTGAAGTCGTGCTCGACCACGGTGTTGGTGGAAGGCACGATGACCCCGAACTTCTTCCGCCAGCCGACGACATCGGGCATCGGCGACCCGCCTACTTCTTCTCCTTGTAGCCGGGCATGGGATAGATCACCTCGGCCGCGGCGAGATCGAAGGGCCAGATGGTCGCGTAGGCGCCCTTCTGGATCTGCTGCAGGATGGCGCGGATGCCCGTGTTCTGCCCCTTCTCGTCGAAGCGGACGCCCGTCCACGGCATGAGGAGCTGGTCCGGCGGGATATTCGTGGCCACGAGGGCCTTGCGAATGTCCTCGGGGTTGGTCGACTTGGCGCGGTTGATGGCGTCGATGAGCACGGTGAAGCCGGTGAGGGCGCGGGCGGGGGCTTCCGAGATGTCGCGCCCGCCCGGATTGTCCTTCTGCTTCTTGAAGAGCTCGTTGACCTGACGGATGAGCGGCTTCTTGGCCTGAAGGTCAAGGGCGAAGGGCGAGCGCGTGATGTGGCCTTCGATCTCGCTCTTCATCTCCTGGACGAAGGCGGGGTCGACCCAGCCCGCGTTCTGGGCGATGAGCATCTTCGGGACATAGTCGAGGGTCTTGGCCGTCTTGACGTAGAGCACGGCGTCCGACGTGTAGGATGTGGGGAGGAAGACGTCGGGGTTGGCGCCCTTGAGCTTGCCCACCTCGGCGTCGAGGCTGGTGGTCTTGGCGCGATAGGCCATGTTCAGGAGCACCTCGTAGCCGTTCTTCTTCGCGAGCTCGTCCTGGGTCTTGGCCGAGTCCACGCCGAAGAGCGTGTCCTCGTGCATGAGGGCCACCGTCTTGAACTTGAGGCCCTTCTTCTTCTCGAACTCCTTGATGAAGTCGAACATGGCGAGGGAGAAGTGGCCGTCGTGCGGGGAGGTGCGGAAGAACCACTTGAAGCCGCGCTCGGTCAGGGTGGGCGAGGAGGACTCGCCGTTCATGTAGGGCACCCCGTAGCGCTCGGCGACCTGACTGGCGGTGGCCGTCACGCTGGAGAAGACGGCGCCCATGATGGCCGTGGCCTTCTCCTGCGTGATCATGCGCTCCGCCTCGGCCTGGCCCACGTCGGGCTTGCCCTGGTGATCCGCGATGACGAGGCGGATCTTGGCCCCGCCCAGCCCGGGCAGGCCGTCGGTGCTCTTTTTCATCGAGGGCAGGTTCAGCTCCGACTTGCCGTTGTACTGCTCCACCGCCATCTTCATGGCCGTGACGGAGTCGATGCCGAGCTGGGCGAGATTGCCCGTCATCGGGTAGATGACGCCGATGACGATTTCCTTCGGGGCCTGGGCGTGAGAGGCGGGCGCGGCCGCGAGCAGGGCCACGAGCGCCAGAGCGAGCAGACCGATCACAGGTCGCATACGGGGGTCCTCCTCTACGGCTTGATGGATTCGGCGGGTCGGCAGTGACCAGTCAACTGGGTCGGGAGTGTAGCACAGTCGTCCCGTATGCTAGGGTGTGGCCTCACATGGCCG
>DASYQB010000144.1:0-1635 GCA_036005985.1 Candidatus Methylomirabilota bacterium
GGTCGCTTGGACGACGGGGTGGAGCACCTCCGGGAGGCCTTGAAGCTGGACCCGGAGTCCGCGGGGATTCACAGCAACCTCGGCCTCGCTCTCGCCCGACAGGGTCGGGCGGCAGAGGCACTCCGACATCTCGGCAGGGCCGTCGAGCTCGATCCCGGAAACGCGGGAATCCGCAACAACCTCGGGGTCATGCTCGTCCGGGTCGGACACTACGACGACGCGGTGGCTCAGTTCCGCCAGGCTTTGACGATAGACCCCAACCTCCGGGAGGCTCAGATGAATCTCGACGATGCGATGGCTCGATCGAGGCAGGGCACGCCCAGGTCAAGATAGAAGAGTGGCAGGTAGTTCGCCCCCCGGACGAGGCGGGACGCGCGAAAAGACTAGATGTGTATGGCCTGACCGAGCGCGGCCAGGGTGGCTTCGAGCGACGCCTCCGACAGAGTCGGATGCGCGTGTATGGTGTGGATGATCTCCTCGAGCGTCGCCTCGAGGGTGCGGCCCACCGCGAATTCGTGGATCAGCTCCGTCGCCTCCGCGCCCACGATGTGCACGCCGAGGATTTCCCCCGTCCGCTTGTCCGCCACCACCTTCAGAAAGCCCTCCGTCTCTCCCAGCGCCACCGCCTTGCCGTTCGCCGTGAAGGGGAATCGCCCTACGCTGACCTCTCGCCCGTCGGTCTTGGCCGCCGCCTCCGAGAGCCCGATCGAGGCGACCTGGGGCCGGCAGTAGGTGCACGAGGGCACGTTGCCGTAGTCCACGGGCCGCGGAGAGCGCCCGGCGATGGCTTCCGCGGCCACCACGCCCTCGGCCATGGCCTTGTGCGCGAGCATCTGCCGTCCCGCCATGTCGCCCACTGCGAAGACGCCCTTCACCGTGGTTTCCATGGTCGGACCCACCGTCACGAGGCCCCGCTCCATGGCGACACCGAGCGTCTCGAGGCCGAGGCCTTTGGTCCGGGCCCCTCTTCCCACAGCCATCAGGACCTGGTTGGCCGCCAGCGACTCACGCTTGCCCTCCGCCTCGATCTCCACCGTGACCTGCCCCTGGCCCGGCGTGACCTTGACGACCTTCACGCCGGTGCGAATGATCACGCCCCGGCGGGTGAAGAGGCGGGCGATCTGGGCAGAGGCTTCCTCGTCCTCCACGGGGAGCACGCGCGGCAGCGCCTCCACTACCGTCACCTCGACCCCATAGGCGCGGTAGACGTCGGCGAACTCCATGCCCACGGCGCCCGCGCCGATGACGATGAGTGACGCCGGTCGCGATTCCGCCCTCACCGCGCCGTTCGAGGAGATGACCTCGGTCTCGTCGATGGTGGTGCCCGGCAGCGACTTGGGCTCGGAGCCGGTGGCGAGGATGACCGCCCGGCGCGCCTCGAGGGTCTGCGCGCCGTCCTTGCCTTTCACCTCGACGAGGTTCTTGGCCTTGAGCGTGCCCGCGCCGGCCACGAGGGTGATCTTGTTCTTGCGAAAGAGGAACTCCACCCCTTTGGCCATGCGGTCGGCCACGCGGCGGGATCGCTGGATGGCCTGGGCGTAGTCGGCTTTCCACTCTCCCACCGTGATGCCGAACTCCTCGGCGCGGTGGAACAGCCCTACCACTTCGGCGTTCCGCAGGAGGGCCTTGGTTGGA
>DASYQB010000145.1:0-5026 GCA_036005985.1 Candidatus Methylomirabilota bacterium
ATCGACATCGCGGCGGTGGCCACTCTGGTCGGGGATCCCGCCCGCGCGCGGATGCTCACCGCTTTGATGGACGGACGGGCCCGCACCGCGAAGGAGCTGGCCTACGGCGCGGGGATCACGCCCCAGACGGTGAGCAGCCACCTGTCGAAGCTCCTGCGCGCTCGCCTGGTCACCATGGAGCGGCAGAGCCGCCATCGTTACTTTCGTCTGGCCGCGCCGAGTGTCGGGCATGCCATCGAGGCCCTCATGGCGGTGTCGCCGGCCCGCTCGCGTGTGGCGGTCTCCGCGGGGCCCCTCGATGGCCTCCGGCTGGCCCGGACCTGTTACGACCACCTCGCGGGCCGGCTCGGGGTCAGCGTGACCGACGCCATGGTGCGTCGCCGGATTCTCAGGCCGGCGGGCCGCGACTTTCTGCTCACGGCATCCGGCGCGCGCCTGCTCGGACGACTGGGCGTGGATGTGGAGAAGACCCGCGGAGAGCGACGGGCCTTCGCGCGCCAGTGTCTCGACTGGAGCGAGCGCCGCGCCCATCTCGCGGGTGCGCTCGGCGCCGCGGTGGCGCGGTGCTGTCTCGACCTCCGCTGGGCAAATTTTGTCGGAGAGGAGCGAACGCTGGCCCTCACCCCGCAGGGCCGGCGTGGGCTCCGGAAATGGTTTGGCATTCGCTGGAGCGGCTGACCCTGGCGGGCGGCTTGACTTGACTCGGCGATTGGCCTAGAAACGCGGCAGGAGGTTTCCTCAATGGCCTATTCCAAGAATTCCAAGTCGGCGGCGGTGCGCGCGAAGCTCAATCACCCGGTGATCGACGGCGACGGCCACTGGCTCGAGCCCATCCCGATCTTCCTCGACTTCCTCCGCGATGTGGGCGGCCCCTCCATCGTCGACAAGTTCATGAAGAAGGCCAAGGACACGAGCTGGTACGAGATGGCGCCGGCCGAGCGCATGGAGCGCCGTCCCCACCGGCCCACCTGGTGGGGTGAGCCCGGCAAGTCGCTGGATCGGGCCACCGCCATGGTGCCGCGGCTCTTCTACGAGCGGCTCGACGACTTCGGCATCGACTTCGCGCTCGTCTACACCTCCCTCGGGCTCTTCTACGTCTCGAATCCCGACGAGGATCTGCGCCGCGCGGTGGCGCGGGCGGTCAACCGGATGAATGCCGAGATGTTCCGGCCCTTCGCCCACCGCATGACTCCGGCGGCCGTGGTGCCCGTGCACACGCCCGAGGAGGCCATCGAGGAGGCGACGTACGCGGTGCGCGAGCTCGGGCTCAAGGTCATCATGATCGCCAACCACGTGCGCCGGCCCGTGCCCGCCGCCGCCCGCGAGGTCAAGGATCCCGGCGCCCACGCGCGGCAATACATCGACTCCCTCGGCCTCGAGAGCCCCTACGACTACGATCCGTTCTGGGCGCGCTGTGCGGAGCTCAAGGTGGCGGTGACGGCCCACTCGGGGAGCATGGGATGGAATGGCCGCGAGTCCATCAACAGCTTCACCTACAACCACATCGGCCATTTCGCGAACGCCAGCCACGCCTTCGCCAAAGCGCTCATCCTGGGCGGCGTCACGCATCGGTTTCCCCAGCTTCGCTTCGCCTTCCTCGAGGGCGGGGTGGGCTGGGCGTGCAACCTCGTCGCCGATCTGATCGGTCACTGGGAGCGTCGGCGCAAGGACGCCGTGGAGAGCCAGGTGCGCCCGACCAATCTCGACGTCCAGATGCTGAAGGATCTCTTCGCACGCTACGGCGGCCGCGTCTACGAGGAGAAGATGGACGAGATGCTCGCCTGCCTCAGCCTGGTCGAGCCGTTCAAGACGGTGGACGAGATGACAGAGCGCGCCTACCGCGAGCAGGTCGACGATTTCGCCGCCGTGCCCGCCGCCTCCGCCGAGGAGCTGCGCCGGCATTTCTCCGAGCGGTTCTATTTCGGCTGCGAGGCCGATGACGTGATGACGGCGTGGGCCTTCGACAAGCACGGCAACCACCGGCTGCGGCCCATCTTCAGCTCCGACGTGGGTCACTTCGACGTGGTGGACATGACCGAGGTGCTCGAGGAAGCATACGAGATGGTCGAGCACGGCCTGATCACCGAGGCCGAGCTGCGCGAGTTCGTCTTCAGCAACCCCGCGCGCCTGCACACCACGATGGACCCCGATTTCTTCAAGGGCACGGTGGTGGAGGCGGCGGTGGCCAAGGAGCTCGCGGGCTAGGCTCGGATCAATTCGCGTATACAAGAGCACCCTCACCCTGCCCTCTCCCTCAGTGAGGGAGAGGGAGAAGAACCCTCGCCCCCGGAGGGGGAGTTCTATTCCTCCCTCCAGGAGACCTTCACCATGGACTTCCGCACGATCACGTATGAGAAGCTCGGCGCCGTCCTCCGCATCACCGCCAATCGCCCTGAGGTCCTCAACGCCCAGAGCCGGGTGATGATCCTCGAGCTGGACGAGGCTTTCCGCATGGCCACCGACGACGCGGACGCGCGTGTCATCATCGTGGCCGGAGCGGGCAAGCACTTCTCCTCGGGCCACGACCTGGGCAGCCGGGAGGAGCTGGAGGACCAGAAGGCCCATCCCACCGGCCCCGGCATCGCCGAGAATCTCAAGCGGCTGTCCGAGCTCTACCTCGAGACGTGCCTGCGCTGGCGCGACGTGCCCAAGCCCACCATCGCCCAGGTGCAGGGCTACTGCATCATGGGCGGGCTCATGCTCGCCTCCTCGTGCGATCTCATCATCGCGTCTGACGATGCCCTCTTCGCGGATCGCGCGGTGCGCTGGGGTGGCGCGCACGTGCAGTACTTCACCATGCCGTGGGACCTCGGTCCTCGGAAGGCCAAGGAGTATCTCTTCACGGGTGACTACATCGACGCGCCGACCGCCCTCGAGCTGGGACTGGTCAACCGGGTCGTCACGCGAGAGACGCTGGCCGAGGCGACGCTGGAGCTGGCCCAGCGTATCGCCCTCCAGGATCCCTACGCCCTCAAGCTGGCCAAGGCCTCGGTGAACGAGACCATGGACATCCAGGGCCACCGTCGCGCCGCCGAATCGTCGTTCAAGAACTACATGCTGACCATTCCCCACCGTCAAGCCCTCGGCACCTATGGCGCCGAGGCGCGGGCCAAGGGCGTGAAGGATCGCATCGCCACGCGGGACCAGAAGTTCGGCGACGTCGGCGAGCATTCGCGGCCGCGCTGAGCGCAAGGAGAGGACATGGGCTCACTCGACGGGAGGGTGGCGCTGGTCACGGGGGCGGGCCGGCTGCGCGGGATCGGGCGGGCCACCGCGCTCGCCCTCGCGGACCAGGGCGCGGACGTGGTGGTGACGGGCACGGGGCGCGATCCCGCGACCTATCCCGACGACGAGAAGAAGATCGGGTGGCGCGACATCGAGGGCACGGCCGAGCAGATCCGCGCCAAGGGCCGGCGCGCCCTCACCTGGGCGGGAGACGTGAGCCAGGCCGACGCCGTGGGCAGCCTGGTCGACCTCATCGTGAAGACCTTCGGTCGTCTCGACGTGCTCGTGAACAATGCCGCCTATCCGCGCGGCAACGACCGGGTGCCCCTGCCCGAGCTGGACGAGAACATCTGGCGCAAGGTGCTGGACATCAAGCTCACCGGCGCGTTTCTCCTCTGCAAGCGCATCGTGCCCCTCATGGTGCAGCAGAAGTGGGGGCGCGTGATCAACCTCTCCTCCATCGCGGGGAAGCGCGGCAGCCCCAACACCGCCGCCTACAACGCGGCGAACTTCGGCATCCAGGGCCTGACCCAATCGCTGGCCATGGAAGTGGCGCGCCACGGCGTCACCGTGAACGCGGTGTGCCCCGGCACCATCGACACTGCGCGCATGGACGTGCTCGGCCGGGGCGACGGCTGGCAGCGTCAGCTCGATCGCATCCCCATGGGCCGCGCCGCCTCGGACGAAGAGGTGGCCGGCCTCATCGCCTTCCTCTGCTCACCCGCCGCGGCCTTCATGACAGGCCAGTCCATCAACATCGACGGCGGCGTGGTGATGTGGTGACGGAGACGAGCGGCTAGTGCGCCTCCAACGAGTATTGGCTACACGCCATGTGGCCCCGCAGAGTGCCGGGCCAAATTGCGAGCCAGACGAGGCCCGAGGGAGGCCGCAGCCCGAGGCGTACGTGGGTGTACGTTGAGGGCTGCGGCCGACCGAGAACGAAGTATGGCGAAGTCAAGTTGGCCCGGCACTAGTCGAACTTTCCCGTGCGTACATCGAAGGGCTCCCACTTGCCGTCCTTCAGGATGGCCGCGGGAATCGGGAGCACGATCTGGCGCTTGGCCCCGTAGGTCTTCTCGCCTCCCCACGTCGCCGCCCCGAACGGGTGCTGGGGATACGTCGACTGGCCGAGGGCGTCGGCGACCTTCTTGGTGTCGAACGTGCCCGTCTTCTGGATGACGTCGGCGACCCAGCGGGCGGCGGCGTAGGCCTCCCACAGCGTGCCCGGCGCGGCCTCGCCGTACTTCTTCTGGTGGCGCTCGGCGAGTTGCGCGTAGAGCTCCGTGGGCGGCTTGGCCCAGATGCGCAGGGCGATGATGTTGTCGCCGGCCTTGCCCGCGATGTCCGAGATGGCCTTGGCCTCGAGCACCGCCGTCGAGTTCAGGAAGTAGCCGGTGAAGCCCAGCTCGCGGGCCTGCTTGGCGATGAGGGCGATCGATCCGGTGGGCGAGCCGTCGGTCTCGATGAGGTCGGGCTTGTGGGCGATGAGCCGGAGCAGGGCGGGGCCGAAGTCCTTGGCGCCGCGCTCGTAGTACTCCTCGGCGACGAACGAGACGCCCTTGCCCTTGAGCGCCTCGACCTGCGCCTTGAGGACGCGCCCGTCGTTCTTGCCCAGCTCGTCGTTGGGGCCGAGGAAGGCCACGCGCTTGATGCCGAGCTTCTCGACGACCGCCGCGGTGTACGTCTGGTAGAGCTGGTCCGAGGAGGCCATGATGCGGAAGACTGTCGGGTTGTCGGCGTTGGTGATCTGGCGACCGGCGGCGGCGAAGGCCAGGTCGAGGAAGCCCGTCTCCTTGATGAT
>DASYQB010000146.1:0-13831 GCA_036005985.1 Candidatus Methylomirabilota bacterium
CACGATGATCTCGGCCGAGAACAGCGCTCGCGCCCGCGCCTGCGCCGCCTGACCCAGAGCTCTCCGGCGCGCCGGGTCGTGAATCAGGTCCTCCAGGGCGCTCGCGAGGGCGCCGGCGTCGCCGGCAGGAACGAGCACGCCACTCACGTTGTCTTCCACCACTTCCGGGATGCCCCCGACCCGGGTGGAGACGCTCGGGCAGCCGAAGCACATGGCCTCGAGGATGCTCAGGCAGAAGCTCTCCGTGTCCGAGGTGAACAGCCCGAGGTCGGCAACCTGGAGATAGTCCTCGATGTCGCTGACCTTCTCGCGGACGATGAGCCGGTCCGCGATGCCCAGCTGCCCCACACGCTCGGCGAAGGGGGCGAACGATTCACCGGCCAGCACGAGGAGCTTGAAGGCGTCGCGGCGGCGCACGCGACTGATCGTCTCCAGGAGGAGATCGATGCGCTTCCCCGGGCGGAGATTGGAGGAATGAACGACGAGGACTTCGCGTCCCACCCCGAGCTCTCGGCGCACCTCGTCGGCGGGGCGGCGGGGCGGGCGGGGGACGAAGAAATTGTGGATGACCTCGATGGGGCCGCCGAAGGTGAATACGCGATGGGTCTCCTGCTTCAGGGAGGCGGACACCGCGGTGACCGCATCGGAGCTGGTGAGGGCGTGGCGGATGGCCGGCGCGTAGCCAGGATCGTGGCCGAGGAGCGTGGTGTCCGTACCGTGCAGCGTGGTGACCACGCGAGGTTGTTGCTCCGGCGGGAGCATGGAGCGGGCGAGGATGGCCGCGGTGGCGTGGGGCACCGCGTAGTGCACGTGGAGCAGGTCCAGCCGGTGATCCCGCGCCACCTCGGCCATGCGCACCGAGAGAGGCAAGGTGTAGTCGGGAAACTTGAGCACGTCGTAGTCGTTGACGGCGACGGGATGGAAGTGCAGTCGCGGCCCGTCCCCGGCCAGGCGGAACGGCCTCTCGTAGCAGATGAAATGCACCTCGTGGCCCCGGTCCGCCAGGTCCATGCCCAGCGCGGTGGCCAGGGTGCCGCTGCCTCCCACCGAAGGGAAGCAGCTGATGCCGATGCGCAACGTATCGCGGCGAGCCATGTCAGCCGCGACGCGCGCGGGGGCGGAGGCCGGGAGACAATCTGTCAGCCGGGAAGCTCGGTGTAGGCCTCATCGGATCGGGTGATCTCGTCGCGGCGGATGAAGGTGACGTCTGGCGCTTCCTCCTGGTGCAAGTAGGCCTGCTCGCCCTGGCCGGCCACGTAGTGAGTGCACCGGATGATCGATTGCATCCAGCGAAGTCGCGTATCCCGCGTGGGACTGATGTGCTCCTTGTCGAAGGCGGAGAGGGGCAGGGTCACGAAGGACCGCCCGCCCTCGTGGAGCTCGAGCGCCCCCTCGCGCACGCGGGCGCGCACGATCTCGCCCTCGTACGGCACGTCCACGAAGAACTCCGGCACGGAGCACGCGCGGCGCCGCAGGGCGGGATCGCTCGACAGCACGACCTCGATGCCCTCGAGCAGCCCCAGACGCCGGTACATGGCGAGACAGAACTCCGATACCCTCTCCGCCGAGGTCTTGCGAAACAGCTCGATCAGCTCGCTCTCCACATAGTTGGGCAGCTGGAGCAAGGTTCGGGACGGCCAGTCCGGTGCGATGCGCTTGGCGTAGAGCGGCGAGAACTTCCGCTGGAGCTTGTTCGCCACGGCGAAATTGAGCTTGGCGGGCTCGCCGGTCGCGCGATGGCGCAGGATCGTTCGCGTCTCGCGCGGGTCGTGGTCGCTGTCATGGCAGAAGAAGACGATGCGCCCGCCCATCTGCGCCTGCAGCCGCCGCGCCGTCCGGATCTTGGCCACGAGGAAGCGCCGCGGGAAGAAGCCGCACGGCTGCTGGCCGAAGGCGATGACGGGCTCCGGGCTCATGCGGCACGCGTCACGTCGCGGGGCGTGGGCGGCCCCAGAACGGCCTGCAGCGACAGGCTCGCCACGATGCAGATGGCGCACCCGATGACGTTGTACCAGAGATAGCCGAGACTCAGGGAGAGGTACATGGCGATCACGATGGCCTGCGCGATCACCGCGGCCGAGAAGACGGCGCTGCCCCCCACCCGCCGGAAGAAGAAGGCCACGAGGAAGATCCCCAGGATGACGCCGTAGAAGATCGATCCGAGGATGTTGATGGCCTCGATGAGGTTCTCGGCAAACCCCGCGAAGAGGGCGAAGGACACCGCCACCACGCCCCAGAGAGCGGTGAACCACCTCGCCACCCGCACGTTGCGCGCCTCGTCGGCGGCGGCGAGGGGGCGGAGCTGCCGCCAGAAGTCGATGGTGGTCGTGGTGCCCAGGGCGTTGAGCTCGGCCGCCTTGGACGACAGGGCCGCAGAGAACATGACGGCCACGAGCAGACCGATGGCCCCGTGGGGTAGCTCGGTGAGGATGAAGGTGATGAAGACGTAGTCGGAGTCCTTCGTCTTCGCGCGGGGATCGGCGGCGACGAGGGCGGCCTTGGCGTCCGCGCGCACGGCCTCCGCGCGCCGGTTGGCCTCGATCATGGCCGTGCGGGCGGCCGCCTCGGCGGCCGGGTCGTCGGACGCGCGGACGCCGAGCCAGGCGCGGGTGGCGGACTGGGAAGCGGCCACCGCCTTCTCGTGGCGCTCCTCGATCGCCCGGAACGTCTCGGCGTGCCCAGCCTCGGCGTGACGCCGCCACTCGGATTGATTGAAGAACACGGGCGGATGGTCGAACTGGTAGAAGACGAAGAGGAAGGCGCCAAGCACGAGGATGAAGAACTGCATGGGTATTTTCAGGATTGCATTGAACACGAGCCCAAGGCGGCTCTCGCGCAGGGAAGGGCCGCTGATGTAGCGCTGCACCTGTGACTGGTCGGTGCCGAAGTACGACAGCGAGAGGAACAGCCCTCCGAGGAGACCGGTCCAGAGGGTGTAGCGCCGGGTCGGATCGAGCGATACGTCGACCGCGTGCAGCTTTCCCAGGGCGCCGGCAACATGAGCGGCCCCCGTGACGCCGAGCCCATCCGGCAGCTTCGATACGAGCACGACCGCGGCCGTCACCATGCCGCCGAAGATCACCGCCATCTGCCACTTCTGGGTCAGGCTGACCGCCTGGCTACCGCCCGTGACGGTGTAGACGATCACGAGGAGGCCGCTGCCCACGATGACGAGGTCCAGCCGCCAGCCCAGGACGGTGGACAGGATGATGGCGGGCGCATAGATGGTCACCCCGGCGGCGAGGCCACGCTGGAGCAGGAACAATCCCGCGCAGAGCAGGCGCGTCTTGTCGTCGAAACGGCGGCCGAGGAACTCGTAGGCCGTGTACACCCCGAGCCGCCGGTAGATGGGGAGGAACACCGCGCACACGATGACGAGGGCGAGGGGCAGCCCGAAGTAGTTCTGGACGAATCCGATGCCGCTCTCGAAGCCCTGTCCGGGGATGGAGAGGAAGGTGATGGCGCTTGCCTGCGTGGCCATCACCGAGAGGCCAATGGTTCCCCAGCCAATGGACCGGCTCCCCTTGAGGTACGTGCTGAGGCTCTGGACCTGCCGCGTGCGCCAGGAGCCGTAGGTGGCGATGCCGAGCATGGTCCCGAGGAGGATCACCCAGTCGACGAGGTTCACGAGAAATACCGGGAGAAGGCCGCGAGGAGCGCGACGAGGAGAACGAACCACCCAATCACGAACAGGTAGACGCTGCGCCAGGTACGAAATCCGGGCACACCCGGCGGCTCGCTCTCCGCGGGCGGGTCGGGCGGCGGCGGTCGCGTCACTGACCCAGCGAGACGAGATTGGCAAACAGCCGATACGCCCCCGGCACGCCCTCCGGAAGCTGGCGAAACCAGGCGAGGCTCGTGTAGACGAAATATCCCTTCCCGTGCCGCGCCACGAGGAGACCGCCCTGGAGCGGCTTCTCCCCGGGATCACTGAAGGCGAGAAGGGTGGTGAAGCGCTCGTCCCATTGATCGGGGAAGTACAGGCCACGTTCCTGCACCCAGCCTTCGAAATCGGCCTGGGTGATGCGGTTGGGTGTGGTCAAGGCGGGGTGCCCGGGCACGAGCACCGTCGCCGGCGCATGCTCGTCCGTGACGCGGTCTCGCGAGATGTGCAACCGGAAGGGGGCGAGCCAGTCCGGGGTCAAGCCGTCGGACTGGTTGTACTGTGCGACGACCGTTCCGCCTCCCTCGACGTACGTGAACAGCGCGGGCAGACGTTCGGCGAGGTCCTTCCGGGTATTGAAGGCACGGATGCCGATGACCACCGCATCGAGTGTCCGTAGCGTATCCGGGGTCAGCGCGGCGCTGGTGAGCGGCGTGACGACGTAGCCCATCTGCTCGAGGCCTGCCGCCACCTCGTCGCCCGCGCCCGGCAGGTAGCCCACGTGTCGGCCGCGAATGGCCAGCTCCAAGGACACCGCTTTCATGGCGGCCGCAGGCTGGAGGAGCTGGGGGGGAATGTGATCGTAGCGGATCTCGACCCGCTGATTGTCGAAGCGGGCGCCGTGTATTCTCACGCTCGCCCCCAGCCGGGCCGTGGCGAGCTCGGACGGCGCGGTCACGGTGAAGCTGAACCGGGCCGGATCGCCCGGCATCCCCAGCCGGAACCTCCGCGCGGCGGGCGAAACCTTCCAGCCGGCCGGCGCCTCCAGCTCCACGGTGCCGCCCACGTGCGGTCGGGCGCCGGTGACCTCTACCGTCACCTGTCGCGCGTCGCCGGGAGCGAAGAGCTGCACGGTCGACGCGAGCCGGATCGAGGCAGGAGGAATGACCTCCAGCCGGCGCCGCATGGCCGGCTCCGCGGAGTTCGTCCCCGCCACGGGCTCGCCGGACACGACCAGCGTCTGGCCGCCGAGCTTGAAGACGTACTCGACCGGGAACACGGGCGGGTTCTCGGGGAGTCCGATGAGGGCAGGATCATCGACGCGAAACAAGCCGGCCGTGCCTTCCCGGCGGAGCCAGTACGGCTGGCTCGGCGGTGTCCCCGGGGGCAGAACCTGGCTCGCGCGACGGACGACGGCGTGGTTCGGCCGCAACTCCATGGCTCGGGAAGCCGTGCGATGGATACTCGGGTACCGCACCGCCATCCAGCGAACGGGGAAGCTCGACCTCACGATCGCGGTGTGACGCATCTTCAGCGTCTCGCCGGGCACGACCTCGGCCTGGTCCACGACGGTCTCGACCTCGAGACCGAGGCAGGCTCGTATGATGTCGTCCAGCTGCTGCCGCTTGTCGATCACGACCGGGTCCGGAGGCAACGCGGCGAGCCGGCGGCGAATCGCCAGGAGCGCGGGGAGGATGGTCGCGGGCTTGTCAGGATCGAATCGCGCGAGCGCCGCCTCCGTCAAGAGCCCGATCTCGGCGCCTCCCGGCACGCGGTTCCACGTCGTGTCCACCCCGTCGAGGAGATCGTGGGTGGCCGGCTCGCCTCCGAGCAGACGGAAGCGCTCCGTCTTCGAGGCGGTGATCACCGCGGGAGTCTCCAGGCCGAAGCCTTGCGTCTTGTGCATGGCCCGGCTGCGCGCGGCGATGGCGGCGAAGGACTCGCCGGTCACCGGGTCGTTGCCCCCGATGTCGAGCTTCAGCTCGGTCGCCGCGCTCTCTCCGGCCACGCCGGCTCCCGCTCCGCCCAGGCCTACGTTGTGGAAGATGCGGGTAGGCTGCCACGGGGCCAGCTCACGGAGCTGCTCGGGAAAAGCCTGCGGGTCGCCGGCGAGCTTGAAGGCTTCCACGGCGAGGACGACGGACGCGGTGTGATGGCCGTGCGTGGGACCCGGCGTCGGCGCGAAGCGGGTCACGATCACATCCGGCCGGAAGAGCCGGATCACGCGGACGATATCGGAGAGGACGGCCTGCCGGTCCCAGATCTGCAGGGTTTCCCGATAGTCCTTGGAGAACCCGAAGTCGTTCGCGCGGGTGAAATACTGCCGCCCTCCATCCACCCGTCTGGCCACGAGCAGCTCCTGGGTGCGGGCTACGCCCAGCTGCTCGCGGAGCTGGGGCCCGAGCAAGTTCTGGCCGCCGTCGCCGCGGGTGAGCGAGAGATAGGCCGTGCGATAGCCGCGCCCACGCGCCAGGTAGGTGATGACCTGGGTGTTCTCGTCATCGGGATGTGCCGCGACATAGAGCACACTCCCCAGCGTGCCGAAGCTTTGCAGCTCTCGCCGGATGGCGGGGCCGGTGGAAAGGTCGGCGGCGTGGCCTGCACCGGAGGCGCCGGCCAGGATGCCGGCGACGAGGGCGCCCCGCCACACCATCCGGCGGGTGCGCCCGCGCTGCCGTGCTGACCGGGCCGACTTCTTCACGTGACGATTCGAGCGGGCGGCGACTATCGGCCGGCGCTCCGCGGCGGTACCAGGCCGTTGAGCCGCGCGTACACGACCAGATTGCCGTAGTGATTCATGTTGTCCTGGATCGCCCCGAGGATGAACGACCAGCGCTGCACCTTCTGGTTGTTGCGACCCTCGACCAGCTCCAGCGCCTTTGCCTCGGTGAGCGTGTCCCACACCTTGGCGTCGTACTCGTAGCTCGCCCGGAGCTCCTTCAGGATCTCGTCGCGGGTCTTGAGCTCGTTGAAGCGGGCGTTGCTCGGCAGCGTCTCGCCGGTGACCTTGCTGAAGAAGAAGTAGTTCTCCCCGATCAGGTGGATGAGGTTCTCCCGCAGCGTTCGCACGGCGGGAGTCGGCTTGAAGTCATACTTGTCCTCGGGAAAGATCTCCGCGATTCCCAGCACCAGCCCGCGCGTACTCTCCCAGGTCGCCTTGGCCGGCGTGAGAAAGCTCGTTGGGGGGAAGGCCGCCGGCGCCGAGCCACCGGTGGCCTGCGCCAGCGCCGGGCCGGCCGTCAGGAGCGTGAGGGCAGCGACAACGGCACTCCAGCCGAGGTAGTTCTTCATCATGGTTCCTCCTGGTAGCAGGGCGGTGTCGTGCGTGAGCTTCTTCTCCTGACCTCTCCCACATCCTGAGCCACCCCAGCATGATTCCACGGGTGGCGCTCCGCTGCCACTTCTTGGCATCATGCGGGGCCGCCGCTCCAGGCGGGGAGTCGTCGGATCCCGGGAGCGTAAATAGCACAAAGGGGCGCGAGGCGTCGATAAACATGGATCCGCTCAGGCGCTTTCCTTGAGCTTCACGTCGAGACGGTCGCGCAGGCCGTCGCCCACCATGTTCACGGCGAGCACCACCGCGAAGATGGCGAGTCCCGGCATCATGGCCACGTGCGGCGCGTCGCGCAGCCAGCCGCGCCCCTGGCTCACCATGAGCCCCCACTCGGCGCCCGGCGGCTGGATGCCGAGGCCGAGATAGCTCAGGATGGCCGCGAGCAGGATGTTGTTGGCAATCTGGAGCGTGGAGAACACGAGCACGGGAGGCAGGCTGTTGGGCACGATGGTGCGGGTGATGGTCCGGAGATGCGAGGCGCCGATGGCCGCGGCCGCTTCCGCGTAGGGCAGGCTGCGGACCACCAGAACGGCTCCGCGTACCATGCGCGCGAAGGCGGGAATGCTCCGGACTCCGACCGCGATGATCACGGTGAGAATGCCGGGACGCAGGATGGTCACCACCATGATGGCGAGCAGCACGGCGGGAAAGGACAGGAGCACGTCCATGGCACGCATGACCGGACCGTCGAGCCGCCGGAAGTAGCCCGCTCCCAGACCGAGAAGGCCGCCCACCACGAGGCCGAGGAGCACGGAGAGGAGCGCGATGCCCAGGGAGACCTGGCCGCCGTAGAGCACGCGAGAGAAAATATCGCGTCCGAATTGATCGGTGCCGAGCCAGTGCTTGGCCGACGGACCCTGCAGGCGCTCGGCGATGACCTGCCGCTGCGGATCGTAGGGGGCGATCCACGGCGCGAGGAGCACGCCCGCCACGAAGACGAGGAGACAGGCGAGGCCCGCCACGGCGAGGTAGCGTCCGCGGAAGAGGCTATTCATAGCTGATGCGCGGGTCGAGCCAGCCGTAGAGGAGATCCACGAGCAGGTTGATGGCCACGAAGACGGCGGCCATGAAGAGGATGGCGCCCTGGATCACCGGATAGTCGCGCGACTCGATGGCCTCCACGAGCATCCGTCCCATGCCCGGCCACGAGAAGATCTGCTCCGTCACCACCGCGCCGCCCAGGAGCACGCCGAACTGGAGGCCCATGTACGTGACCACGGGAATCATGGCGTTGCGGAGGGCGTGCTTGTAGATCACCAGCCGCTCGGCCAGTCCCTTGGCTCGCGCCGTGCGCACGAAGTCCTCGTGGATGACCTCCAGCATAGTGGAGCGGGTGAGGCGCGCCACCATGCCCACGGAGACGCCGGCCAGGGTGATGGCGGGCAGGACGAGATGGCGCAGGTGATCGACGCAGAAGAGGCACGGCGGGCTGCCCCCGGTGGGCAGGAGGCCGAGGTAGAGCGAGAAGAGCCAGATCAGGAGCACGCCGAGAAGGAAGATGGGCATGGAGACCCCGGCGAGGGAGCCGACCATGGCCAGGGAGTCGAGCGCGCTGCCGCGTCGCACCGCCGAGACCACGCCCACCACGATGCCGAGGGCGCCGGCGAGGGCCAGGCTCACCATGGTCAGCTCGAGCGTGGCGGGAAAGTGGTCGCGGATCTCACGCCAGACGGGCCGGCGGCTGTGGATGGACTTGCCGAGATCGCCCTCGACGGCGCGTCGCACGTAGCGGGCGTACTGCACCCAGATCGGCTGATCGAGGCCGAGGCCACGCCGCACCTCGGCCGCCTGCTCGCGGCTCGCGTCGACCCCGGCGAGGATGAGGGCAGGATCGCCGGGGATGAGGCGCACCATGACGAAGACGAGCGCGGACACACCGACGAGCACGAACACGGTGGCGCGGAGGCGGCGCGCGATGTAGCCGAGCATCGAGCCCGCGCGGCCCGGGCGCTACTTCGTCTTTCGCGCGTCGAGCAGCTTGAAGTAGCCGTGGATCGGATGGAGCTCGAGATCCGCCACCCGATCCGACGTTCCCACCACCCACTGCGTGTGCGGCATGGGGATCATGGCGGCCCGCCGCATGAAGTCCTTCTCCATGTCCTGGAAGGCCTGGATGCGCTTCTTCGGATCGAGGGTGGTCTGGGTGATCTCGAAGTACCGGTCGGTCGCCTCGTCGCAGCGCTTGAGGATGTTCGGATACGGCATGGACTTGCAGACCCACCAGTAGGAGAGATCGGCCGTGCTGTGGGTGCCGTCCGTGTACGAGGTGTCGTGCTCTCCCGCCGTCACCGCTTTCTGCCACGCCGCGTACTCGAGCTGGCGGAGCTGGCTCTCCGCTCCGATCTCGCGCCACTGCTGCTGGACTACCGACAGGAGATTGGCCTGCTGCTCGGAATAGCCGTAGGCGGTGAAGGACAGCCGCTGGCCGTCCTTCATGCGGATGCCGTCGCTCCCCGGCTTCCAGCCCGCCTCGTCGAGGAGCTGCCTGGCCCGCGCCGGGTTATAGGACGGGGCGATCTTCGCCATCTCGGCGGGCGGGCTGTGACCTTCGACGGTGGTGGCCCATAGCCCGACGGACGGCGTGGCGTAGCCGTTGTAGACGGCTTCCACGATAGCTTTCTGGTCGATGGCGTACATGAGAGCCAGCCGCACGCGCGTGTCCTTCAGAAGGGGCTTGTCGTGGTTGAAGCCGATGTGATGCGCGGTGTTCTTCGGCTGCAGGATGACGCGCAGCCCCTTGGTCTTGGCAAGACGGGGCGCGTCCTTCTCGGAGAGCGAGATGTCCATGTCGATCTCGTTCCGCTCGAGGGCGGCGCTGCGCGCCGCCTCTTCGGTGATGGTCTTGATCATCACCTTCTCCACGCGCGCCGGCCCCTGGTTCTTGTAGAAAGCGGGTCCCCATTTGTAGTCGGGATTGCGCGCGAGCTCGATCCGGTCATTGCGCACCCAGCCCGTGACCTTGAACGGCCCCGTCCCCGAGATGGACTCGGGGAGGACGCCGTAGTCCTGCCCGTACTTCTTCACCGCTTCGGAGTCGGGAATGCCGGAGTAGGACCACTCCGTCTGGCTGATCATGCTGAGGAAGACGAGGGTGGGGTTCTTGAGGGTGAAGCGAACGGTGGTGTCGTTGACCACGTCGGTCTTCTCGAGGGCGGCGATCTTGGTCGCGGTGGGCATGGTCTTCCACAGGTCGAAGTGCGCCTTGACGTCGGTGGCGGTGAGCTTGCGTCCTGAGTGGAATTTCACGTCGTCGCGAAGATAGAAGGTCCACACCAGCCCGTCCTTGGAGACTTCCCAGCGCTTGGCGAGGGCGGGATGCGCCTTGCCCTGGGCATCGTGGATCACCAGGGAGTCGTAGATCAGCATGTTCGCCCAGATATTGGGGAGGGAGGCGTTGACGCCGGGATGGAGGTTGTTGGCGGCGCGGTTGTAGCCGATCACCAGCGTATCGTCCGGGGTGGCGGCAAGGGCAGCCCCGCCCCACGCCACCGTTGCGGTGAGGGACAAGGTGAGGAGGAAGCGCAGGCGGGCTCGCATGGATCGCTCCTCCATCAGTCGCGGTCTCGGATGAGCGGCGCCGTCGAGCAGTGGATGCCCCCGCCGTTCTTCTGGCATTCGCTGTAGTCGATGGGCACGACCTCGACGCCGTGGTCGACGAGGCGCTCCGCCGTGCCGTGGCCGTTGTTGATGGCGAGAAGGACCTTGCCCGGCCGCACCGCGAGCACGTTGGCCACGCGCGGGTTGTCGGCATGGTGCACCTCGACCCACTTGATCTTGAGCTCCTTCAGCGTGTCGAGCAGTCGCCAGGGCACCCGGCTGATATTGATGAGGGCGAGATCCTGGTCGACCATCACGAGCTGGCCGTCGATGTGCATGGCATAGCCGGCGAGGTCGATCTTGTGGAGACGCGCGCCCTGGGCGGCCAGCACTTCCTCGATCTGTCGCGCCCCTTCCTCGTTCTGGCGATAGGAGAGCCCGGCCAGCGCGGTGTGCTCGTTGAGCCAGCAGAAGCTGCCGCCCTCGAAGAGCCCGGTGGCGTGGATGGTCCGGAGGATGGGCATGCCGATCTCCGCTAGCTTGCGCGTGACATAGGCTTCCTCGCCACGCCGCCCCTGGCCGGCCTTGGCGCCCACCGGCCCCATGCGGCAGATGATGGCCCCGCCCGAGACGGCGATGGCATTGTCGCGCGTGTACATCGCCTTGGGATCGGTGGGCGCGCCGTCGACGGAGATCACCTCGGTACCCTCGCGTCGGAGGGCGGCCACCATGGCGTCGTGCTCCGCCTGCATCTTGCCCAGGTCAGGCGCCTGCTCGTCGCGGTAGTACCACTGCTGCTCGTCGTCGATGAGCGCCTCGATGGCGGGATCATACTTATCCCCCGACATCACGCGGATCTCGTCGCCCGGGCGGTGGACAAGTACCATCTTGAGCGGCCCCACGTCGTTGTAGACGCCCCAGCGCCGGCCCCAGACGCGGGCCTGCATCGCCTCGTCCTCGAAGGCGGGGACGGCGCGCGGGGGAATGCGCTTGAGCACTTCGTGGTAATACTCTGGGGAATTTTTGAGGCTCATGATGTCGCTCCTTCCCGTGTCGGGTACTTCTCCCAGAATCCCGGCGCGGGGTCGATCTGCTGGATCACATCAACCCACGTGCCCGATGGATCGTACACTGCAAAGCGCCGCTGGCCCCAGGCTTCATCACGCAGGGGATACGCGATGGCGAGACCACCGCGGGAGAGGCGCTCGAACTCCGCCGCCGTGTCCTCGACCTGGACGGTGATGAACATACCCTTGCCATTGAATCTCTCGGGTCCGGGGGGTTGGGAAGGGTGATCCGGAGACATGAAGGCGATGCCAAAGGGGTGCTCACCCGCGGCGGCGAGATAGACGAACCACGACGCTTCGAATACGACGTGGAAGCCAAACCACCGGACGTAGAAGTCTCGGCATTCGACATGTTTATCCGTCACGACTATCGAGTACAGATCCTTGATGTGCACGTTCCGTCCTCCGCTCCTCTCTGGTCGGAGAGCTCATACCGCACATCGCCTCCGGCGACCGTGCCCGTGCGTTGCCAGCCCGCGGCCTCGTAGAAGCCCTGGGCCCGGGTGTTCGGGCCGGTGGTGAGCCACAGTGTCTCAAGACCCCGGGAGAACAGCCACGAGATCATGACGTCGTGCAGACGTCGGCCGTACCCTCGGCGCTCGTGATCCGGATCGACGAAGAGCGCCCATATGTTGCCGGTTTGCTCGTTGCCGACGGCAAACGCCACGATCGCGCCGTCAACCTCGACGACCCAGCCGCGACCGGTCACCTCGATGGCGGGGAGGTAGTGCGCCTCCCTGATGGCTGAGGACGTGAGCCGGTTCTCTCGCACGGCAAGGCGAACACGGTGCATGGCCGGTATATCGTTACGGGTGGCTTGCCGTAGTACCGTCGGCATGGTGTCGTGCTCCAGGCGGCTGCCCGGTTGCTCGTCGCCTCTGTTCTATCGTCCCTCGGTGGCGACACTGATGCCCAGCCCAATGAGAGCCACTCCGGCCGTACCGTCAATGGCGCGCCGGACGCGGGACCCGCGCACGAATTCGCCGGCCCGAGCGATGACGACGGCATACAGAGTGAGCCACAGGAGCGTGAGGACAGAGAACACCACACCGAGCAACACGAGGACCGACAGCATCCCGCGCCCCGGCGGGGCGAACTGCGGCAGCACGCTCGCGAAGAACACCGCCATCTTCGGATTGGCGAGATTGTTCAGGAGACCTTGCCGAAATGCCGCGAGGCCTCCGAGCCGCGCTCGTGCATCTCGCGGAGGCGCGGAGCCACGTGGCGGCCCGCCGCGAACCGCGGAGCGCAGCGACTGGACGCCAAGGTAGCCGAGATAGGCCACACCGAGAAGCTTGAGCGCGTGGAACACAGACTCCGACGTCAACAACACGGCAAGCAGCCCCAGGCTGGTACCGACCGACCAGACTACTTGCCCAGCGGACACGCCCACCGCGGTGAGGATGCCGCCGTGCCGCCCACCGAGGAACGTGTTTCGCACGGTGAGCGCCGTGTCGGGACCCGGTGTGACGATCACCGCGGCCGAGATGCCGAGAAACGTGAGAACGGACGCGCCCATCAAAGGCCTGCCGTCAGCGTCCGGCGTACGCGCGCTTCAGCTGATCAATGTCGATCTTCTTCATCTTGAGCATTGCCTCCATGACCCGGCCGGCCTTTTGCGGGTCGGGATCGCTGATCAGCTCGACGAGGGCTCGGGGAACGACCTGCCACGACAGGCCGTATTTGTCCTTGAGCCAGCCGCACTGCTGGGCCGCGTCATCCCCGCCCTTCGACAGTGCGTTCCAGTAGTAGTCCACTTCCGCCTGCGTCTCGCAGTTGATCTGGAGCGAGAGGGCCTCGTTGAACTTGAAGATCGGGCCCCCGTTGAGGGCGGTGAAAGCCTGCCCGTCGAGCTCGAAGGCCACCGTCAGGACGGATCCCGGCGGCTTTCCATGGACCTCACGTCCCGCTTCGCCGTACCGGGCGATCTTGACGATCTTCGAATTGCGAAAGATAGCGGTATAGAACTCGGCGGCCTCTTGAGCCTGATCATCAAACCACAAACACGGCGTGATCCTCTGGACAACTGGCGGCATGGCGTGTCTCCTCGTCGGTCGAGTTTTCGGATGGGAATCACTGTGGCTACCAGCTAGTCGATTGGAGAACCCCGAAATCGACAAGTCTAGACAACGTCTCCGTTCAGGGGCCCGCGCCGCCACTCCAGCCCCTGGTTAGACGCGAGATCGCTGCCATGCTCACGGTTTCTTTGGCTAGCTCGAACCCTCGACGAGAAGAAGGTTCAGATGCGAGCCGGCCTGCCGTAGTCGCTTCACCGGAGCGTATTCCGGA